>JAKANW010000703.1 GCA_021823555.1 Chloroflexota bacterium | reverse complement strand
CCAACTTCTGGGCCTGGGATTGGTACCAGCCCACGCCCAAGCCTGCTCCCTAACCCGCGGAGGTTTCCATGCGCACCATTCGCCGTCTCTACTTTTATGCCGTCGCATTCATCACGCTAGAAGTCGTCTTGTGGGGACTGATCGGCCTCCTGCGAAATATCCTCTCCACGTCACAGATTAGCGCGGGCGGGGACGCGCTGGCGCAAGCCATCTCGCTCACCATCGTTGGCGTCCCCATCTTCGCCCTGCACTGGACGTGGGCCCAACGCGCCTCTGCCACAGACGAGGAAGAGCATACTTCCACCCTGCGCGCCATCTTCCTGTATGGAGCGTTGCTCGCCACCCTCATCCCCGTCACGCAGAACGCCTTCGCGTTGATTGACCGCTCCCTCCTCTCGGCGGCAGGAATGGATACCTACCGCGCGGTTCTCGGCGGAAACCAAACCTGGGTGGATAACATCATCGCCATTGTCCTGAACGCCGTCGCGGCCGCGTACTTCATCGGCGTGCTCCGTAAAGATTGGACAACCCTCTCCGACACCGAAAACTTTGCCGACATCCGCCGCGTCTACCGCTACATCTGGCTCCTGTACAGTTTGCTGATGGTTATCTTTGGCATTCAGCAAATCATCCGCTTCCTGCTTTACATCCCCTCGAATTTGCTTGGACAAATGAGCCGCGACCTATTCATGAACGGCCTGTCACTTTTACTGGTCGGTGCGCCGCTCTGGTTCTTCTCATGGAAAACCTGCCAGGATGCGATCCTGAAACAAGGTGAACACGACTCGCTCCTGCGCCTCGGCGTACTCTATCTCCTGACGCTGGGAGGCGTGGCAACTGTTCTTTCCACAGCGGGAAGCGTGCTCGATATCTTCCTGCGCTGGGTGCTGGGCGAAATCATGACCACATCCGAATTTGTCTCACACATCAGCGGAGCGGTTTCGGTGGCATTGCCGCTGGGCATCGTCTGGGCTTACTACGGCCGCTGGCTACAACACGACATAGACACCTTCAGCGACGAATCTCGCCGCGACGGACTCCGTCGCCTCTACCACTACATCCTTTCCTTCGCGGGACTCGTGACCGCTTTCAGCGGGATGGCGCTCCTCCTTTCGTTCATCCTGGACCTGGTCATTGGCCACCAGATCTGGGGTCCAGATCTGCGCTCACGCCTCGCCGCGGCACTTGCCGCTCTTGCGGTTGGTCTACCGCTCTGGTTAATGACATGGCCACACGTGCAAGCCCAGGCACGTCTGCAAGATAGCGTGGGTGGATTTGCGCGCCGCTCGGTGGTGCGAAAAACCTACCTGTACCTCGTTCTATTTGCATCGGTCATCGGCGGGATGGTTTCCGCGGTAACAGCCGTCTTCCGCTTGCTCCAGGCCGCGTTGGGAAGTCAATCGCTCGATGTGACCGGCCTGCTCGACGCGTTGCAACTGCTGGTGTTGTTCGTCATCGTGCTGGTTTATCACTTCCGCTGTCTGCGCGCCGATGGCACCGACGCGGCGCGCGTGCTGGTGGAACGCCACGAAAAATTCCATGCGCTGGCCTTCGAGCGCGCGGGAAGCGGCTTCGGAAATACACTTCAACTCACTACGAAGAAACAGGCACAGGGTCTAAACCTGACCGTGCTCGCTTCGGACGCGGAAATCTCCAAGGAGGACGCGGCCGCGCAGGCGGTGATCCTGCCCTCTGACTTGGCAGTCAATCCCCCAGAAAATTTAAGGAAATTCCTCGCCGCGTTCGATGGATACGTCATTGTCGTACCGGCAAACTTTCCGCGCTTGATCTGGACGGGCAACGCGCACAAGCCCGCCGAATCGGCCGCGCTGACCCTGCGCCAGTTGAGCGAGGGACAGGAGGTGCGGCAGGCTGTCGGCACATCGGCTTGGACAATCGTCGCATATGTTCTTGCGGCTCTGTTCGGCTTCCAGTTGTTAATGATGCTACTCTCGCTGGGCATCTCGCTGGTGGTCGGCGGAATGTGACGTTCCACAGCCCCGAAAGATTTTGGAAAAACTTTCGGGGCTGTTTCAAGTAGTGATATACTTTTGAAAATTTTCGTTACAAAGAGGGCCGCCCATGAAAGTCACCGTCCTGCAAGAAAATCTCGCCCGCGGATTGAGCGTCGTCTCCCGCGCGGTTTCGCCGCGCAGCACCCTGCCCGTTCTTGCCAATGTGTTGATCGCCACCGACGAAGGACGTTTGCGCCTTTCCGCGACCAATCTCGAAATGGGCATCACCTGTTGGATTTCCGCGCGCATCGAGCAAGACGGCTCAACCACTGTCCCTTCGCGCACCTTCTCGGACCTGGTCAACACCCTGCCCGGTGACCAGGTGCAACTGACCCTCAACGCGCAGACTCAAAACCTGCATGTGCAATCGGGAACATCGAACAACGATATCAAGTGCATCGACGCACAGGAATTTCCGCCCCTGCCTGTTCCTGATATGGAAGGCGCCATCCAGTTGAACGTGGTGGACCTCAAAGAGATGATTCGCCAAGTGGCCTTCGCGGCTTCCACCGACGAAGCGCGTCCCGTGCTGATGGGCGTCTTGATGCTGGTGGACAAAGACAAGGTCACGATGGCCGCGGCGGATGGCTTCCGCCTCTCGGTGCGAAAGGCCGTGCTGTCCACGCCCGCGCCGCATCCGTTCAACGCCGTCATTCCCGCGCGTGCATTGAGCGAACTGGCGCGCATCGCCAGCGACGGTGAAGAGATGATCCACATGGTCGCACCCAAGGGACGCGGTCAAGTGGTCTTCCGCGTGAAGGATGTGGAACTCGTCACACAACTCATCGACGGCGCGTTCCCCGATTACCAGCAGATCATCCCGCGCAGTTACAAATCGCGCACGCTCGTCTCCACCGCATCGTTGCTCAAAGCCTGCAAACAGGCCGAGATCTTCGCGCGCGAAGGCTCGAACGTAGCGCGGCTCGATATCAAATCTGCCAACGGCGGAAGCGGCGAAGTGGAAATCTCGGCCACTTCAGAAGA
>JAKANW010000702.1 GCA_021823555.1 Chloroflexota bacterium | reverse complement strand
CGAGTTCGCCAAGGGGGATCAATGTCGCCTTGGGGGCGTGAAATTCATTCCACTCCGAGAGTTCGCGCACATCCACGAAGTATGCGCTGCCGTCCTGGTACATGGCATAGGCTTCGCTTACGCTGATCTCGGCGGGAAGGCTATTACCGCCTCCACCGGCAGAGATGGCCAGCAGGTAAACCACCAGCGCCACCACAGCGACGATGGCAATTTGCACGACGGGCTTGCGGAAGATTGCGCCCGTTTGCGATTGGGATGTCTTACGGTTCGATCGTTTTGGCATGGTGCCCTCCAAAAAAAATATGTGACAGTCACTTAGAGTGGCCATCACATATTTTTCATACCTTGAACGCCCATTCCCCTTCGCGCATGATCGGCTCGGCCCTCCCGTCTTTGGTGATGCCGTCAATGTTCATCTTGCCTGAGCCAATCATGAAGTCCACGTGGATGAGGCTGGCGTTGCCTCCGCGGGCGAAGAATTCCTCGTCGGTCATGTCCATGCCGCCCGTCATGGTGGAGCGGTAGGCGCGGCCCAGCGCAATGTGACATGACGCGTTCTCGTCGTAGAGGGTGTTGTGGAACATCAGCCCCGACCTGGAGATCGGCGAGGAATTCGGCACCAGGGCCACCTCGCCGAGACGCGCCGCGCCTTCATCGGTGGCGATCATCTTGCGGAGCACATCCTCGCCCTGGCTGGCGTGGGCTTCCACGACGCGGCCATTCTCGAAACGGACAACGATCCCTTCGATCAGGGTCCCGCCGTAGTTGAGCGTCTTTGTGGAAGCAACCACCCCGTCGGCGCGGGAACGGTCGGGCATGGTGAAGGTCTCTTCGGTGGGGATGTTGGCCGTGAATTCGATTCCGTTTCGCGCCATTTCGCGGGCGCTCGACCACAGGTGACCGGCCGGCAGGCCGATGGTCAGGTCGGTGCCGGGGGCGGTGTAATGCAGGGAGGTATATTGTTTCTCGCTCAAATACTTGCTGCGGGTCTTCAAATTGCGGATGTGTTCCTCCCATGCGGCGATGGGATCGTCCTGGTCCACGCGGCACATTTGGAAGATGGCTTTCCACAATTTGGCGAGCGCCTTGTCCTCCTCCAGTTTGGGGAATATTTTCTTCGCCCAGACCGGCCGAGCGGCGGAGATCACACACCAGTTCATGGTGTTGCCGGTGCCGTGCCGCAGGTAGGGGGCCATCTCCTTCCAGACTGTATCCTGATACACATTGACCAGTTGCGGGTCCTGGCCCGCAAGCAGGTCCGGGTTGGTGGCGGAGATGGTCAGGATGGCGTCGCCATGTTCGGCGTAGTCCAGCGGACCGGTCACCTTCCAGCGTGGAAACTCGGCGAAGGAGTCGCGCGGGGCGTGCGCAAAGCGGAGCAGTTCCATTGTTTCGTCGCCCCAGAACACGTCCACGAGGCGGGCGCCGGCTTTGTAGGCCGCTTCTGCCACGTAGTGGACGAGGGGCGCATGCTCGAATGCCACGCCATACTGCGCGGGAGCGCGGACAAGCAAGCGCTGACCCGGTCGCAGGTTCAGGCCGATGCGGACGGCGAGTTCGGCATACTTTTGGAGGTCTTTTTGGAATTTTGTCGCCATGGAAAATCCTTGAAGAGGTAATAGCGCCACTCATCGAGCGGCATGTGATGAAGATTGGGGAGCGAATCCACGTAGTCGCAGATCTCGCTCACGAAGGCAAATTCATACCCGGCAGACTGGAAACGCCGCAGGGTGGTCTCAAAAATTTCGAAGCCGCGGTTGCTGTTGCTGAGCAGGGCCATCTTTTCGGCGACGGTCACGCCATCGCGCTGGAGAGGCGCGTAGAGATCGTGAGTGTGGACGGTGAGGGCAACCACGTATGGGGGCGGGAAGAGGCGCATCAGCAGGGAGGAAAGTCCCAGCCCGTAGAGTTTGATCCACGGCAGGCCGAAGTTTAATCGAATTCCGGGCAGGGCGGGGAAGGGAATTTCGAGGATGGATCTCTCCCCGTGCGTGATGCGGAATGGCTCGATGGGCAGGTGCGTGTTCCAATAGCCGTTCCGGCCCGGACGAATGGAGGGGAACACGCTGGCGTCGTAGCGGAAGCCCAACTCCATCAAATTGACCAGCCCCTCGCGCGTGATCGAGCCGATGGGGGCGCGGTAGCCGATGGCCTCCGTGCCGAAAAATTTTCGGAAAGTGTCGCGGGCCAGTTCGATCTCGGCGCGCTCGCCGCTGGTCTCGGTGTTGTGATGGTGCGAGTGCAACGCAAACTCGATGGGGATCTCGCGCTCGAGGCGGCGGATCGCCTCACCGTATCGCTCCAAAATGGAGGTGACCACAAAGCCGGTCGCCTTTGCGCCGGTGCGCTTCACCACGTCCACGAAGCGCTCGAAGAGCGCGGGTTCCTCGAACATGCGGTTATGCCCCCGGGTATTGGCATAGTCCGCTTCGATATCCATGGTGATGCAGAGGAGTTTGCGGGTCATATACACGGGGGCACGAATGGGAATGAATGGTTCACGGTGGGGTAGGAATGGTCTAGTCTTTGGGCGTGTTGTCGTTTACGCGTGGTGTGAGTTGAGCAACCCTGCCAGGAAAGACACGCCGGAGCGCCAGCCGGGAGCGGCCGGAATTGAAAAGAAGGCCCACTGATGCGCCAGTGATCTTCAGGTAGTGGATGGTTTGAGGGACTTCATGAATGGGCAGGGGGCGGCTGAACGCCTTAATCTCCACAACGACCCGTTTGGCAGCGAACAAATCCAGATCAAAGCGTGCGACTGCCAATGATGGTGCAGGTCAAATCGTCGCTGGTTGTGTCGGTTACGAGGGCATCCCACTGCTTCGCCAAAAGGCATTTTCTTCGCATCACAAATCTGTCGCTACATTTACGATGATTCGTGTTTCCGCGGCAGGTTCGAGGCATAGTGGAAGATCGAGCGGCGCTCGTACCACACGTCGCCCTCGAAGCCGGCCTTCTTCACCATCTGGGTGAACTCATCGCGCTGGTAGAGATACACGCCGGAGATCG
>JAKANW010000701.1 GCA_021823555.1 Chloroflexota bacterium | reverse complement strand
AAAAAGTCTTTGCCTTAGCGTGTGGCAAAGACTTTTTTGTGAAAGGAGGTGATTTCCCTTTGGCTATTTCTCGTGAACGCAAGGAAGAAGTGCTGGCCCAGTATGCCGACTGGTTCAAACGCAGTCAGGCAGTGATCCTGGTGGAGTATACCGGCGCAAAGATGAAGGACCTGGATGCGATCCGCGCCAAGGTCCGTGAATCAGGCGGCGAGTTCCACATTGTGAAGAACACATTGGCGAAGCGCGCTTTGGAAGCCAGCGGCGTGAAGGTGCCGGACGGTCTGATGGAAAAAAGCACGGCCGTTTCGTTTGCCTTCTCCGATGTCGCGGCGACCGCCAAGGCGCTGAGCGAAGTGACGAAAAGCATGGAGTTCGCCAAGGTCAAGGGCGGCTTCATGGCTGGTCAGGCCCTAAGCGTATCGCAGGTAAAGGCATTGGCCGATCTGCCGCCGCTTCCGGTCACGCGTGCCCGTTTGTTGGGCGTGCTCCAGGCCCCGGCTGGCAAACTCGTCCGCACGATTGCCGAACCGGCCCGCTCATTGGCCGCTGTGTTCAAGGCGTATTCTGAAAAACCCGCCGCGGCCTAACGCCGTGAAGACGATGCAAGTCGTAATTCCATCAAATCAACCACTAACAAGCAAGGAGTTTGTATACAATGGCTGCTAATCTCGAATCCCTGGTTGCCTCCCTCAGCGAACTGACTGTGCTCGAGGCTGCCGAACTGGTGAAGATGCTCGAAGAAAAGTGGGGCGTCTCCGCCGCCGCGCCTGTGGCGATGGCTGTTGCGGGTGGCGCTGCCGCCGGTGGCGCTGCCGCCGAACCCGTCGAAGAGAAGACCGAGTTCGATGTGATGATCAAGGATGCCGGTCCCAAGAAGATCGAGGTCATCAAGGTCATCCGCCAGTTGACCAACCTTGGCCTCGGCGAGGCCAAGTCTCTGGCCGAAACCGCCGGTGGCAAGGTTCTCTCCGCTGTTGGCAAGGACGCCGCCGCCGACGCCAAGAAGAAGCTCGAAGAAGCCGGCGCTGTTGTGGAAGTCAAGTAAGTTTCCCACGCCGAATCAAAACGACCGCTCGCAAGGGCGGTCGTTTTTGTTGTCACTCGCTTTCGAATATCTCGAATTCGCTGGTGATGTTGACCACTTGTCGCAGTGTGGCGTAGATCGAGCAATACTTCTGCTCGCTCAAATCAATGGTGTCTTTCACCTGTACCGGGTCCAGGCCATTCCCGACAAGCACATAGTGCAGGCGTATTTCGCGAAAGATCCACGGGGGATCGGGGGCGCGGACGCTTTCAGCAGAAGCGCGAAAACTGACCAGTTTCTGGCGTTTCTTTTCCAGGATGGCAACCACATCCCAGATCACGCACCCGATCAGGCTCATGGGGAGCAAATCAGAGCCGCTCACACCCATGGGCTGGGTCATAACGATGGGGAAATCGTTGCGGTCGCGGAGCAGGAAGGTCCGTTCGCGCACCCATTCGGCTTTGACAGTTTCTGTGATCATAGGTCTCCAGTGCTTTCTTCGCCAGAATGAACCTGTTGCCTGCCCAGTATAGCATGGGAAAACAAAAAAAGGCGCACGGCTTGCGTGCGCCTCTCGCGTGACGGGATGTCAGGAAGCCCGGTCCATTTTGCGGATGACCATGACCACCTTGCCTTTTATTTCAAGCGGTTCATTCTTCTTCAGGTAAATTGGCTTCATGGTGGGGTTGGCCGGTTGCAGACGGTAGCCGTCCTTCTCTTTGAAGAAATATTTCAGCGTGGCGGAATTTTCGCTGGGTAACCAGACCGCCACCATTTCACCGTTGCGGGCCTCGACGGCCGGTTTCATCACCACGATGTCGCCATCGTTGATCATGGCGTCAATCATCGAGTCTCCCTTGACTTCAAGGGCGTAAAGATCGTTTCCGCGTTCGCGTCCGGGCAGGAGACTGCGGGCAATATCCACCGCGTTGGATTCATTCTCGGAAATGTAGGCGCGTCCGGGTTGCAGATCGGGGAGGGGGAGGCCAGCGGCAATGGGGCCAAGAATGGGCACGCGCAGAAGATTGCCGAAACTCAAAATCTCCTTCACCTTCTCCGTGAGACGCAGGCCGCGCGAAACGCGCTGATCGCGTTCAATGTAACCGCGTTCCTCGAGCTGGTCGAGATAATAATTGGCGACCGAGGTGGACGAGATGTCGCAATCGTCGCAGATCTCGCGGATGGAGGGGGGACGGTTGTATTCCTCCTGGTGTTTGGCGAGAAATTCGAGCACAAGTTTCTGCTTGTCGCTCAGTTCGGGTTTGCTCTTTCGTACCATCATATCAGCCTCCTGGTCCTAAACTAGACCATTTGTGCTAAGTATAATACTCGAACAGGCGTTCTGTGTCAAGCGATTGGGGACAGGAATTTTAAGCGGGTTAAACCCATGTGCGGCGGCGCATCCAGAGATACATGAAGAAGGGGGTAAGGGCGATCAGGCCGAGGGTGACATAAAAAGACAGGGGGGCGGTCCAGCCGTCGTAGGGCGGGTTGGCGGCGAAGAAGTTCATCCCAAAAAAGCCGGTGACAAAGGTTAGAGGCATGAACAGGGTGGTGATGATGGTCAGGGTCTTCATGACCTCGTTCATGCGGTTGTTGACCACCGAGAGGTAGGTATCCAGCGCGCCGCTGACCAGGTCGCGCATGGTCTCGTTCAAATCCTGGAGGCGGACGAGGTGATCGTAAATATCGCGGAAAAAAATACGGTCCTTGCGGTCCACCACCGAATAATCGTCGCGGGACAGTTTGTTCAGCACTTCGCGCTGGGGGAGCAGGATGCGTCGCATGGAGAGCAGGGCGCGCTTGAGGGTGAAGATTTTTTCAAGAGTCTGCGGGGTGGGGCGGTCAAAAACCTGGTCTTCAATCTCGTCAATTTCCTCGTCAATCCGTTCCACGATGGGCATGTAGTTTGCGACCACGTAGTCAATGATCTTGTAGAGCAGGTGGTCGGCCCCGTCTTGCAGATAGCGCGGGTCGCGTTGACAG
>JAKANW010000700.1 GCA_021823555.1 Chloroflexota bacterium | reverse complement strand
TGGCGGACGGCCCCCGCGATGTCTTTCGTGCGCGAGTGGCAGATCGTCACCGTGGCATTCTTACCGATTAGCAATAAAGCGGCGGGCATGCCGACGATATTCGAGCGGCCCAGCACGACCGCATTGGCGCCCTCGATTTTCACACCCGCCTGCTCCAGCAGATAAATACAGCCAAACGGCGTGCAGGGGACGAACAGCGGTTCGCGTCCCTTTTGGGCCAGGCGGCCAATGTTGATTGGCGAGAAACCGTCCACATCCTTTTCGATGCTGATCAGTTGCAGGACACGCTCCTCGTTCAGATGTGACGGCAATGGCAGTTGCACCAGGATGCCATTGATCTTCTTGTTGCGGTTCAGCTTCTGGATCAGCTTTTCCAATTCCTCCTGGCCGATCTCGGCGGGCAGGTGCTCGCTAATGGAGTCCATCCCAAGTTCCTGGCAGGCCTTGCCCTTCGATGCGACATAGGCGGCTGAATCCGGCCGGTCACCGACCAATACAGTCGCCAAGGTTGGCTTGGCTTTCCCCGCGGCCGCTCGCTTTGAAACCTCGGCTGCCACATCATCACGTACTTTCTGAGCAATCATTTTTCCGTCAATCAGTTGGGCTGTCATAATTTGCTCCTTGTATGTGAACAATTACACAAATATTATACAATCAATCCCACATCCGGTGGCGCGGGAACACATCCCGCAATCAGCCGTGATGGTCGCGCCCGGTCACTCCAGGATCGTCCCGATGAACTTATCCCCCGCCAATTCTCTCAAGAAAATCCTGTCAACTTCATTCCAACGCGGCGCGGAGGCTGTGGCCGTCACACGCAGATAGTTGCCGGTCAGACCCTCCATTCGCCAGCCGTCCATGCCCAGCTCGGAAGTGGATTCCCACAACACAGGCATCACCCGGCGGACGAACTTTTGGCGATACCTTTGGGCAGACTCTTCCAGGGCTTCCTGCAGGATGTGGTTCCGCTCTTTCCGGACCTCGGTCCTGATCTGGCCTCCGAGACGCGCTGCCCCGGTCCCGGGCCGCGGCGAATAGGTAAAGACGTGCCCTCCGGCAAACTCCATTTCACGGACGAAGGCCAACGATTTGGCAAACTCATCCTCGGTCTCGCCGGGAAAGCCCGCGATGATGTCCGTGCTGATGGCAACCTCCGGGATGACCCGTCGCGCATCGGCCACCAATTGGCGAAAGGAAGAGGGTGTGATCTTGCGCGCCATCCGCCTCAGCGTGGATCCGCTCCCGGATTGCAGAGGCAGGTGCAGGTGCGGCTGGAGGCGGCCATCCGCGTTGAGCGTAGACGAAGCGTTCCACAACGAGAAGAAGTCCGCATCCAGGTCCCAGGGTTCCAGCGAGGACAGCCGCAGACGAGGCGCATCCGTTTCGCGCAGAATTCCTTTGACCAGATCGCGAAGATGTCTTCCAAAATCCTGTCCCCACGAGCCAAGATGCACGCCGGTCAGCACAATTTCCTTCGCGCCGCCATCGAGTGCAAATTGAATATTATTGATGATATCAGCCAGCGGACGGCTGCGGCCCGGGCCGCGAGCGATGGTAGTGATGCA
Source organism: Chloroflexota bacterium (assembly GCA_021823555.1). Next base: position 1,446 of record JAKANW010000700.1, on the reverse strand, counting down.
AAACGTGCAGTGATTATCGCAGCCATCCTGTGCCTTGATGAAGGCGCGCGTGCGGTGACGCAGGCCGGGGAGAGGCACGCGGTTTATCGGTTCAAGGTCAAAGGCTTGTCCTAAGCCCTGTCGAAGTGTTTCAGGTTGAAGGTTTAAAGTTTCGGCAACCAAAAAATCCTTGCGATCGTTTGGAACGATGCAAACCACATTTGGAAGCGCGGCGGCCTCTTTAGGTTGAAGCGTCGTCCAACAACCGGTTGCGATAATTTCATCCACGCCTGCGCGCGCAACGTGACGAATCTTGCCGCGCGAATCGGAGGCGGCCTCGCCGGTCACTGCGCAGGTGTTGACCACAGCCAGGTCTGCACCTTCGGCAGCCGCGACGATCTCATGACCGGCAGAGCGAAACTGGCGCGCCATACTTTCAATTTCAGATTGGTTGAGGCGGCAACCGATGGTATCGAGATAGACTTTCATGATTTATAACAAGGGCCGGTAAAACATGGACGGTCTTAAGTTCTTACACATTATTTTGATAACACTTTCGCGTCGAGCGGAGGCTAGAGTGCGATGCACTGAGTTTATTGATTTGTTCGCCGAAAGCCGCAGTCGAGACGCTTTTGAGTAAAATTATTGCGCTTCGACTTCCACTTCGCCTTCGCTCAGTGTCCGCTCAGCGCGAAGTTCTATTGTCAGTCTACGTCAAGAGTTATGGCTGGATCACCACAAAATTATCGAAGAAGATATCCACGCCGGGCTGGGTGAACGTTCCCGCCAGCAAGCCGACGTCGCCATGCTTTAACGTCGGGTCATGGACTTGTGTGATTTGTTGACCGTTGACGTACAAGGTCAGTGTATCGCCCACGCAATCGGCGCGCAGGTGATTGATGTTCACACTGGCATGGATGGCAGGACTGAATTGCATCTGGCTTTGTCCGAGCAGCGCGGCCTTTTTCTGCGAGTAGATGCCAATGCCATAAAAGCCATCATGCGTGATCATGAAGAAATAATAATCGCTGCCCGAATAGCGGCAGATCAACCCGACACGGTTTTCATCCGGCCCGCCCAACTTGCCTTCATCCACCTCAATGCGCACATCGGTGAAATCCTTATGAGGCGCCGCCCAGAAGTTCGAGTTCAACGCGTTGATCAACATGCGATAACCGCCCGCGTCGTAGTCCATCACACCTTCCGCCAGCTTCTGGCGGTCCCAACCGGAGACGGTATTGGAAAAATCATCCTGGAACAGGATCGTCCCGGTATAGATGCGCGTCGGGATGGGAACAGGGGTCGGGTAATCCGGGGTTGGCAGTGTAAGCGACCCTTTCACGGCGGTGCCTGCCAGAGTCGCCACCTGCATCCCCTCTGCGGGGTTGCTGCCCGATGAACTCCCGGATGATGAGGTGCAGCCAGCCAGCAGGGAAAGCAAGATCAGTAATAAGAACAATCGAAAAT
>JAKANW010000699.1 GCA_021823555.1 Chloroflexota bacterium | reverse complement strand
GCCCCGCCCTGAGTCCGCCGCGCTCATCCAGCAGTTGCGCGATCTAGGCATCCGCGTCATCATGGTGACGGGCGATGGACTCTCCACTGCTCGCGCGGTGGCACGTCAGGTGGGCATTGGTGACCATTCCTGCGCGGCACAGTCGTTACAGGCTGGTAACATCCCCGACCCAACCTGTGATGTTTTTGGCGAAGTGCTGCCCGAGCATAAATTCGCGCTGGTGCAGGCGTTGCAAAATCACGGTCACATTACTGGCATGACGGGCGATGGCGTGAACGACGCCCCTGCGCTCAAGCAGGCGCAGGTGGGCATTGCTGTCTCCAATGCCACCGATGTTGCCAAAGCCGCGGCCAGCCTGGTGCTGACCCAGCCTGGGTTGGCAAACATCATTTCTGCCATTCAGGTCAGCCGCCAGATTTACCAGCGCATGTTGACCTATACCCTCAACAAAATCATCAAGACCATCCAGGTCGCAGCTTTCCTCAGCCTCGGCTTGATTCTGACTGGCTCGTTCGTGACGACGCCCCTGTTGGTAGTATTGCTGATTTTCGCCAACGACTTCGTCACCATGTCCATCGCCACCGATGAAGTGCGCGCCTCGCGCAAACCTGACCGTTGGGACGTGCGCGCCATGCTCATACCCTCTCTGACTCTGGCTCTGCCGGTTCTCGCGCTGACCTTCGGCATTTTCCTGTTTGGACGGAGTTTCCTGCATCTGCCCATCGGCCAATTACAAACGCTTTCCTTTATCACGCTGGTTTTCACCGCGCAGGGTATGATTTACCTGGTGCGGGAGCGTCATCATGTTTGGGCATCGCGTCCTGGCAAGTGGATGATGTTGGCCTCGGTCCTCGATATTCTGATCATCATCGCCCTGGCTTCGCTTGGGATTCTCATGCAAGCCATCCCACTCTGGCTGACCCTGTCCACACTGGCCTTGGTCGCGGCGGTTTTACTGGCACTGGACTTCTTCAAAGTCTGGGTCTTTCAAAAATTCAATTTGCACTGAACGGAGATTTTTATGCACGAACATCGTTTTCACGGCGGCGTTGCCCGCTTACGCAGTCCCGAACGGCTGGCATGGTTGGAAGTGGATCGGGTGGTCGAACTTAGTTTGCAAAGCGGAAATATCCGCCGCGTTCTGGATATCGGTACGGGCAGCGGGATTTTCGCCGAAGCCTTCGCCAAGTCGGGATTGGAAGTCGAAGGACTGGACGCCAACCCCGAAATGCTCGCTGCGGCGCGTGACCTGGTAGCGGACGTCCACTTTCAGGAGGGGGTTGCCGAGTCCCTGCCCTATGCCGATGGGGACTTCGATTTGGTCTTCATGGGATTGCTTTTCCACGAAACGGATGACCGTCTGAAAGCCATGCAGGAAGCGGCGCGTGTTGCCCGTCAGCGGGTGGCGATCTTGGAATGGCCGTACCAGGAGCAGGAAATTGGTCCAGGTTTGGATGAACGCCTGACCGAGCATGATATCCAGAAATTGGCAGAGCAGGCCGGGTTGATGAATCTGCGTGTTGTCCCGCTTCAAGCGCTGGTTGTGTATCTGTTGGAAAAGTAATGAATCTCGATAATCCTGTAATCAAACTTTGTATGGAAGGCACGCAAGCCGAATTTCAAGGATTGGTTGACCAGGCTCGTTCGTTATATCAAAAAGCCCGGGAAGTTGCGCAAGATGACTATGAGGCCTGTGTTGCAGCCCACTATGTGACACGCTTTCAAGAAAATCATCAAGACCGACTTTATTGGAACCAGGTTGCTTTGGATAAGGCAAATGCAGTGAAAGACAACAGCGTCCAGGAATTCTATCCGTCGCTTTTCCTGAATATGGGTCAATCTTATGAATTGCTTGGCGATTTTAGTGAAGCAAAAAGATATTATGGGTTGGCAGCGAAATTGGGTGTTATTCACCAGATTGATGAAGGGAAAAATCCGTAAAAACTGCGGTTTCACTTCATGGCGACTTCATCTCCATCTCCTAGAATGGCAGTATCAACGACAAGCGGTCGTTGAACTTTCAGAAAAGGAGACAAAATGAAAATCAACCGCTTTATTGCCCTGGCCGCCATTGCCCTGCTCGTGGTAGGCGCAATGGGAGCCGTCGCCACTCACTCATTCGCCAAAAGTGCGAATGCGCCCGTCGCTCAATCGCAGGATTGCTCGCAGGATCAAGCCGACGGCGCAGAGGTTAAGAACGCGCCCGACACCGACAATGTCGAATTGCAGTGCGGCGATCAGAACGCCCCCGATGGGCAGGAATCCGCTGGTGAAGTTGGAGGCGCTGAAGGCGCAGAGACCGCGCCGCTTGGCACCCCCACCATCACTGCGGAACAGGCGCAAACCGCCGCTCTGGCCGCTCATTCTGGCACGGTGCTCAAGACCGAACTGGACGATGAAAACGGCCAACTGGTCTACAGTGTCGAGTTCAGTGGCGGCGTGGATGTGAAGGTTGACGCCATGACTGGATCAGTGCTCGGCACGGAATCTGGGCAGGATTAACCAGAAACCAATTGATCCATAACCAACTGCGCTCCTTTTGGGAGCGCAGTTCTTTTTTTGAAAGACCTCATTAAAAAATCTGCCGCTTCATGCAGGCTTCATCTTATCTGTCTAAACTCAATTCATGCTTACCGGACTTGCCTCTCTACTTACCCAATATGGCTATATTCTGGTCTTCACCCTGATCTTGTTGGAAAGCGCTGGATTGCCTTTACCGGGCGAATCCCTTCTTATTATAGCTGCCGCCTTTGCTTCGAGCGGACATTTATCCATTTTGGGTGTAATCCTTTCTGCTGTGTTTGGAGCCGTTTTAGGAGATATGGGCGGTTACTGGATTGGGCGGCGTGGAGGCTCGGTCATCATGAAACGTATCCTGGGCAGGCGATACGATGAACATCTCAGCAAAGGACGCGCATTCTTTGATCGACATGGCGCATGGGCGGTTTTTCTGGCGCGGTTCGTTCCAATCGTGCGTGTCGTCGGGGCGAACCTGGCAGGAATCACTGAGAT
>JAKANW010000024.1 GCA_021823555.1 Chloroflexota bacterium | reverse complement strand
AGCAGGCGGTAGGTTGTTTGGCGCGCCAGCTTGATGATCTGCAAGGCATCCTCCATGCTTTGCCCGCTGTAGTTCAGCGCATCCGCCCATTTGGCCTCCTCGTATCCCATCAGCAGGCTGCCTGGCGCGCCGATCAATTTGCGCACCCGTAATGCGGACATGGATTCACTATCCGCCATGTGGACGATGATCTCGTGAACGCTCCATTCATTCGGTTCGGGCCTGAACTCCCACGCTTCTTTCGGGACTTTGGCCAGCGCGGCCGTCAACAGGTCGAATCCGCGTCCGTAGGCTTCGATCTTTTCGTTGCGTTCGTTAACGTTCATTTTCTCTCCTTGGTGGTTGAGTAGGCGGCGGGTTTCGAGATAGCATTCGGCTTACTCAACCGCCGCCGTATCGAAACCACCTTACTCCATCTCAATCGCCATCGCGACTGCTTCGCCGCCGCCCAGACACAGCGACGCGACGCCGCGCTTCAGGCCGCGGTCTTTCAGGGCATAGATCAACGTGGTCAGCACGCGTGCGCCGCTGGCTCCCAGCGGATGTCCCAACGCGATCGCGCCGCCGTTGACGTTGACCTTGTTCCAGTCCCAACCCTGGTCGGCCAGGGCGTAGCCATCGGCCAGCACCTGCGCGGCGAAGGCTTCGTTCAGTTCGATCAGGTCCACATCTTTGAGCGCCCAGCCGACTTTCTCAAGCAGTTTGGGCATGGCCTTGGCGGGCGCGGCAAATAAATATTTGGGTTCGACTGCTGCCTGTGCGTAACCAACAATTCGCGCCAACGGCTGGTGGCCGTGGGCTTCGGCATAGGCGCGGTTGCTGACCACGACTGCCGCGGCGCCATCGTTCATGGTCGAAGAATTGCCTGCCGTGACCTTGCCATCCGCTTTGAAGGCGGGCTTGAGTTTTGCCAGGGATTCCAACGAGGTATCCTTGCGCGGGCCTTCGTCTGTATCGAAGACCGTGATCTCGCCCTTGCGCCCCGGGATTTGCACCGGGACGATCTCTGCCTTGAACTTGCCCGCCTCCTGTGCGGCGACTGCCTTCTGGTGACTCTCGAATGCAAACTTGTCCATGGCTGCGCGCGTGACCTCGTACTCATCAGCGATAAATTCGGCGGCCATGCCCATGCCCCAATTCTCGAATGGATCCCATAGCCCGTCGAGCAGCAAGGCATCGGTCAACTGCTGGTGGCCGAATTTCAACTCCCCTGAGCGGCCGTTGACCAGATAGGGGGCGCGGCTCATGGACTCGAATCCGCCCGCCACGAACAGCTCCGCGTCGCCGGCGCGGATGGCTTGCGCAGCGCTCATGACAGCCTTCAGGCTCGAACCGCAGACCTTGTTCAGCGTGGTCGCGCCGACCGTAGCCGGCAGCCCGCCAAAAAGTCCGGCCTGACGCGCTGGGGCCTGGCCTTCCCCGGCCTGGACCACGTTCCCCATAATCGCTTCTTCGATGTCGGATGCATTGATCCCGGCGCGTTCCACCGCGGCTTTGACAACTGCAGCGCCCAGCTTTGTAGCAGGCATCCCGCTCAACGCGCCCTGGAATCTTCCGCTGGGCGTGCGCACCGCGGAAAGGATGACAGCTTCTGTTTCTTTGCTCATGGCTCCTCCTGAAACTTGGTGACTCGACTTAACAAAGATTTGCCTCAACTTGATTTTCTCAGCTATACACTGAATTATCAGTAGTTCACGAAAACGTAGTAACGACTTCAGTCGTTCGGGTAAAAAGCGACTGAAGTCGCCACTACGAAGCCCTTTCGTGAAGTACTGATTATGCATCCAGCGCATTCAGTTGCTAAATGAAAGGGACAATCTTAATTTCCTGCTGCATCATCGGGTTGAGTGGGTTGCGTCAATTACGGGCAGGAATACATTTTGGTAAAGAGCATCGCGCTCATCCGGGTAGCTGAGCAGCAGGACCATGAGGGTCTGGCTGTCTGACCTGGCGAAAGCGATATCCACCGGGTTGCCGTGGAACGAGGATTTGTAAAGGGACCAGGTCATACCGTTGGCGTCCCGTTGGTCGTACTTGACTGGAGGTTGGTCCAAACCAACCTGGCCGTTGAATTTCGTGGACAGCCAGACTGTCCATTCGGCTTCGTCTGTTGCCGCCTGCTGAATGGCGATCTGGGTAATATCAAGCAGGGAATTCCTGCGGCTGTAAAACCCCTGCCCGGAGTTGGTCCATCCGCTGGGTACGCGGGTGAACACCTGCATTTCGCTGTCGTTGACCGTTTCCAGTTTAATCGGGATATCCACCGTATACGGCGCCAGGAACTGGACGGCCTTGGTCTCCTGCACGCAGGCGGTATCCGGTTCGATGCTGGGATCATTGAGGAAGCTCTCCATGACCTGGAGCGGACAATCGGAAAAGCCGGTGGTGGTTGGGGCGTGCCCCTGGTCGGGAATCTCCACCACATAGCTGTGGGTGAGATGCTGGGAAAGTTGGTGGGCAAACGATGGCGGTGTGGCAGAGTCGTATAGGCCGGTTACGATCAGGGTGGGGATATCGGAATGCACGGGTTGGTTTGCGCCTGTAGCTGGCGGCTCGGATTGCCATAACTTGCACATTCCGAAAATGGTGTTATCCAGGCTTTCTGATGAAGTTGTAAAAACCTGGTCCCGGCAGTTGACTGCAATATAGTCACCCATTGAGATCGAGCCGTAAGAATCAAGCGGTATGGAAAGGATGTAGGTCAGAATGGAGGGATCGCCTGCCTGGGTGCGTTCAATCAGCCGGGGCGCCAGGGGAATGGTCTGCGGGACGCGCAGCGCCCACATCACAGCCTGCTGGAAAGCGTCGCCATCCACCACCTGAGCGAAGTCTTCCGTGTTCGGGCGCGTGATCGTCACTTTGATCGGCAACGTATTGAGTGAATTGAGGAGGCTCGCATAATCGGTTTTTAGATTGGGATACGCGGACGAGCAGGCCGGATCGCTTGCACAGCTATCAAATAAAAGATTCAGGGCATATTGCTGGCCTGTATCATTTTGATTTAACATCTGGGCTTCCACCGGCACAACCGAATCGAGGATGGCGCTGCGCACGACTTCGGGATAATTTTGCATCACAAGCTGGGCCACGCGCGTCCCGTAGGAGACACTGTACAGGTCAGCTTGTTGATACCCAAGCGCCTGGATGACATCCTTCACATCTGCCGCCATGGCAGCGGAATCATACATGGAGAGATTGGCGCCGGCGCGGGTGAGGTTATCCCGGCAGGCGAGCAAGGCTCCTTGGTAATACTCCTGGCGTTTGTCGGCCGGGATCTTTCCCTGCAAGTCCTGCAAATACGTGCGCAGGAATTCATCGCATTCCAGCGCCGGTTCAGAAAGCCCGGTGCCGCGCGGGTCAAAGGCGATGAAGTCGCGTTCTTTGAGCAGGGGAGCGATCACGGTTTGATATGAACTTGCGGCCCATTCGACGGCTTTGCCGCCCGGTCCGCCTTGCAGGAAGATGACCGGGTCCGGCTGCGGGGCTGGGCTGGTGCTGCGGAAGATGACGAGGGCCAGCCGGATGGTGTCATGGATATCGCCGTTGCGATCCTGTGGGACGATCACGTAGCCGCAGTCTGTTTTCACGTCAGTGATGGGAGCGAAATCGCAGGGAGCCGATTCGAAGACCGGGGTGTAAGCGGGCGCCGGTTGGGTGGTCGGTGACGGGACAGCGGTAGGGCTGGCTGTGGAGGTTGGGGCAGCCAAACCGGGGATGGCTGCCAGGCCGTGGACTTGTCCCCAAAAGAGGACTCCAGCGATGGCAAAACAGAGCAGCAGGACAGCAGCAACACCGATCCAGATTCTGAAACGATTGTTTTTCTTTTCGAGTTTGGGAGTTTCTAGCGGGATGCTTTCCGGCTTCTCGTCCATAGGCAATTCAAGCGCTTCTTTCACATCGTCTTCGTCCAGGCTGCCTTCCACGAAAGGGGATACAGTAGATGGTTGCTGCGCGGGTTGGGGAGGCGGAGGCGGGGCAAACGGAGGCGCTGGTTGGCTTGGAGGAATGGGAGCAGGCGCGGGCGTATGGGGCAGCGGTTTGGGCAGGAAACTCATCTGCCGCCGGGCTTCTGCATTGGCAGGGTTAATGTCGAGGGCGCGGTGGAAACAATATTCCCTCTGTTCCGGGGCAGCGCGGCAGATGCCCAGCCAGACCCAGGCCATATCTGAGTTCGGGGCAACCTTGATGACTTCAACTAATAATTTGGTGGCCTTTGCAATGTCGCCAGCCCGGGCGGCTGTGATCCCCGCCTGGAGCAGTTCTTCGGTGGACATCGGCATTCCTCGTTATCGAAATGATTGCGAAACTATATTCCATCTTTTCCTGAAAGGCTAGTGTCATTCCACACGTTAAGGCAGAAAAGGCCTCCCGAACATTCAGGAGGCCCGATCAAGTTCACTGCGCCCCTGCCGGCGCGAAGAAGCGCATTTTCCACACCCCGCCGCCCTGGTCGGTGACGGTGGTATAGGGGGTGACGACGATCACCCAGGTATGTCCCGGTTTGAGCGGGAAGGGGTTGCCGTTTTGATCCACCCATTGGACGGGGCGGCGCAGGCCGGTCTGTTGTTCGTATTCGCCCGATTTGGTGCTCCACTGGATTGGATACTCCAGCCCGTCGCGGAACAAGATCGCCTGGCCGGTCTCACCCTGTCCGAGATGGATATCGAGGTTGGTGGGTGAGATCACATCGTGTTGGGCGTACAGCACGATTACATTTTCGAAATGCAGGTGCCGTCCGGTCAGCCGGTCGGTATCGGCGTGCAGGATGCCGGGACTTTTTTTATCGGCGTTATCCGTGTAGCGCAGGTAGGATTGCATCAGCGGGTCATACGTCCAGCCAGACTGGTTAAGCTCGGCGAAGAACACGTTCAGCTGGCTGGCCGGGGAACCACCGGCGGGCGGCGCGTCCGTGTACTTGTTGCTGGCGTAGTTGAATTTCGTATCCGCTTTTTCGTTCTTATCGGCGATCTCCTGCATACGCGTGATGTCGAGCATCGCGCCGCCGCTGGTTTGGTCGTGAGCCACCATGGCGCATTGAGGAATTTTATTGAGCACCTCTTCAGATGCAAAAGCATACACCAGGCACGAACTTTGGAAGAAATCGGCGATGTCCGCGTAGACCAGCCGGCCCGAACGAACGGGGCCAACCTGCGGGGGAACAGGTTTGTTGGTCGGATCGGGGGTGGGGGTAACGTCCACAGGCGGGACCAGGCCTGCGTCCAGGGAAAGAACGTCGGAGGTGACATCCGCTTCGGCCCGACCCGTAGCTGGGTCCGCGTCACTATCGTGAGTCTCGTCCCCGACATTTTTCTGTGTGAACTTCATGCCCGCAGGTTGGATGAACTCGACCGTGTAATGGCCTGGCTGGTGGACGTTGAAGCCATAATAGCCGTTGCTGTCCGTGGTGGTCTGCTGGACGAGCGCGCCGCTGGCGTCATACAGGTTGACACACACACCGCCCAGGCCCGGCTCATTCGCGTCCTGGACTCCGTTGGCATTCAGGTCCAGCCAGACGCGGTTGCCGAGTACAGTGTCGGTCTTCACGAAGGGTTGCTTGTTTACGTCACATCCACCTGTGAACGGGGTTTCGACCGCGGGAAAGCCGCCGTAGAAAGTGGTCAGGAAACGCGTGGCGCCTTCGGTGATGTAGATCTCGAAGACGTAAGGCGCGAACGACAACCCCGCCTGCGGACGAACCACTGGCGGGAAGTTCGAGATGGAGATCAGCAGGGCGGGGATTTTTAGCGCACTGGGGTCGAGAGCTGGCTGGCCCGTGAGCGGGTTGTAGCCTGCCGGGAAGTCTTCTGCATTCGGGCCAAGCGTGACCGGTGTGGCCGCGGGCTGTGGGGTGGCAGTGGGCTGCGGCCTGGGCGTAGCCGCCGGACCGATGGCCTGCTGCGTGGCGGTGACAGCGGGTAGGATGCTCTGCGCTTCGGGGTTGACCGCCAGCCATTCATTGATCTCGGCTGGGGTCATTTGGCCGGGCTGCGGAGCCTGGTTGGTATTAGCGGCGTCAGCGGCCTGACCTGCCACGAGATTCACACTGCCGCCGCTGTTCTTCAGCGAACAGTTGCCTTCGAGACAGTTGATGCGGATACTGCCATCCTGCCGGGAATTCACGGACATGTACGAGCCGCGCACGGAGGCCACGCCGGACGGAGTCTGCACGTCCATTTGGCCGGTTTGCAGGATGATCCACAATTTTCCCTGGTCGAATGTGACACTGGTGTTCGCGCCGTTTGTTCCTTTATCTATCGACTTGAGGGCAAAGATCGAAGACGGGCCGACGCGCAGGATGGTGCGGTCCGAGAGGTCGAGGCGGGCGCGGCCGTCATCGCCGGTGCGAAGTTGGCCACCTGCTTGCAGGGTACTGCCTTTTGTGGCCGCGCCAAAACCGGGATCGGTGGGCTGTTTGGCTTCCACCTTGCCGGAGATGTCTGTCAGGGTGGCCGTCAGGGCTGCCTGGGTGGGGCCTGCCGTCGGTTGTGGGGGCGAGGATTGGAATATGCAAGCCGGGAGGAAAAATACAAGGAAGAGAAAACCTGCCAGGGTTTTGGCGCGGCGCGCAACAAACATGCTACCTCCATGAGCCGGGTACCTAAAACTTCGCGTGCTTATTTAAAGGCCTCCCTCACACGGCGATAAGTTTCTTCCAGCGTCTCGGGCAGGACGCGCGTCTCAGCCAGCGAGGACATGAAGTTTGTATCGCCGTTCCAGCGCGGCACGATGTGAATGTGGACGTGTTCCACCACGCCCGCGCCGGCGGCCTCCCCGATATTGGCGCCCATGTTGAAAGCGGGTGATTGGTAGACCTGGCGCAAGGCGGTCATGCAGCGCGCGGTTAATTCCATCATCTCGGCGCGCGTGGCCGGCTCAAGCTCCTCCAGGTTGGGTTTGTGCTCAAAAGGCACGACCATAAGATGACCGCTGGTATATGGGAAACGGTTCAGGATGACATAGGCCCGTTCACCGCGAAAGGCGATCAGGTTCTCGGCGCTGTCGGCTTGGGCTTGTGCATCGCAAAACACACAGCCCTGTTCTTTTGCGTGGTTTTCTATGTATGTCATTCGCCAGGGTGACCAGAGATGTTTCATGGGATAACTGAATTCTAGCAGAAAAGCAGGATAACGAAAACCCTCTTTTTACCGAATCTGGAAATCTTCACAATTGACATTCGACCTCAAGGCGTGTATCCTCTAACCGTGCAACCCTCCCTTTTCTCTTCCGTCCAGTGGACTGTGACCACCCTGACGCGTTACATCCGCGACCTGCTTGAATCGGATGTCACGCTTCAGGATGTCCAGGTGGAGGGAGAGATTTCCAACCTGTCCCGTCCCGCATCAGGGCATGTATATTTCACGCTCAAGGATTCAGGCGCGGCGCTGAAGTGTGTCATGTGGAAGAGCGGCGCGGCCCGCTTGCGCCTGGCTTTGCAGGATGGACTGGCCGTTTCGGTGCACGGCAAACTGGGAGTCTACGAAGTCGGGGGGCAGTACCAACTCTACGCCGATCAGATCCGACCTGTGGGCGAAGGCGCGTTATATCAGGAATTCCTGCGCCTGAAAGCCTTGCTCGAGGCCGAGGGCCTGTTTGACGTCGAACGCAAACATCCCATCCCTGAACTGCCACACAGGATCGGGATCATCACCTCCGCCACGGGCGCGGCCCTGCATGATATGCTCAACACCTTGCGCCGCCGCCTGCCGCTGGCCGAAGTCATCCTGGCGCCCTCGCCTGTGCAGGGCGTCGAAGCGCCGCCCGCGTTGGTGGCCGCGCTTCAGTCTCTCAATCGCCAGAAGTTGGATGTGATCCTCATGGCGCGCGGCGGCGGTTCCATTGAAGACTTGTGGGCTTTCAACGATGAACGTGTAGTGCGGGCCGTGGCGGCCTCGGAAGCGCCTGTCATCAGCGGTGTGGGCCACGAGACTGATTTCACCCTGACCGATTTCGCCGCCGATTTGCGCGCCCCGACTCCCACCGCCGCAGCGGAGCTGGCTACCCAGGTCACGATCCAGGATTTGGCGGCCTATGTGCAGGATGCCCAATCCCGTCTCATTTCCTCGACCCTTAACCTGCTGGCCGTGGGCAACGCCGCTCTCTCCGACCTGGGCGCCCGGCTGCGATACTTCTCCCCCCAGCGCCGGATCCTGTCCGAGCGCCAGCGCGTGGATGAACTTTCCCGGCGCGGGAGCGCGGCCTTGAACCACTTCATGCAATTGCAGTCCACCCGCCTCGATGGGACGGCGCGGCGATTGGAAGCTTTGAGTCCACTGGCCGTGCTGGGGCGCGGTTACGCGGTCGTCACGCGCAAATCTGATGCGCGGGTCGTGTCTAAAGTCAAGGACGCGGCTGACTTGATGAATGTCCGTGTCAGTGACGGCGAGTTTGAAGTAATGTTAAAAAACTGATGTGTCTTGGAGACATCTTGGATTTCAGGAGAACTTATGACAAAGTCATCCGCGAAGAATATCGAAAAGCCTGTGGATGAGTTGAGTTACGAGGAAGCCCTGGCTGAACTGGAAGGGATCGTCAGCGTGCTGGAGGGGGACGCTGCGCGGAATCCGCTGGACGATGCGATGCGGCTGTTTGAACGGGGGCAGGCCTTGGTCACGCGTTGCGGCGACCTGCTCGAGGCCGCGCATCTCAAGGTCAAGCAGTTGTCCGGTGAGGTTGTCATCCCGTTCGAGGAAGATGAGTCATGAACCTGGTTGCCATTTTTCAAAACAAGGTTCTGATCTCGGCAGTGGTTGCCTGGTTGCTGGCGCAAGGTTTGAAATTGCCGTTCGAATATTTGCGTTCGCACCGCTGGAACTGGGCCATGCTGATGGCGGCGGGCGGGATGCCCAGTTCGCACTCGGCCCTGATGGTCGGCGCCACGCAATCCATTGGCCTGCACATTGGGTTCGATAGCCCGCTCTTTGCGATGGCCGTTGCGATCAGCATGGTCGTCATTTATGATGCGACGGGCGTGCGCCGCCAGGCTGGCATGCACGCCGAGCGGATCAACGTGCTGTTTGAAGAATTACTGCGCGGTCACGTCTGGAGCGAGGAGGAACTGCGCGAGGTGATTGGCCACACACCGCTCGAAGTGGCAGGCGGCGTCTTGCTGGGTATTATTGTATCCACCCTGATGTGGATGAAGTGGCACTAAGCCAATCGCTTGAGACGGCTGCTCACCGCATGGGTGAGCATTTTTATTTCGGGGACTTTCAGGATCCACATCCCCAGGGCATAGATGAGTCCCCCAAGGGCTACGCCGCCCAGCGCGACCAGCCAGCGGTTCAGACTCCCGAATAGCTGCACCCAGACCATCAGGCCAATCCCCATCCCCAGCGACGCGACAGCCGCGCGCAGTGTGCCATCGGCTACGGACGCGCCTTCAATGCCTTCCAAGCGCCGGCGCATGAGCACGAAGAGCGCTGTCCCTTCGAGCGCGGTTGCCAGGGAATTGGCCAGGGCCAGCCCGCCGTGCGGCATCCAGCCGACCTGGGTGAACAGCCAGGCAAACCCAAAACTGAAGACCACGTTCAAGCCCATGGCAATCGAGCCGACCAGGACGGGTGTCTTGGTATCGTGCAGGGCATAAAAAGCGCGCGACAGAATCTCAACGATGGAATGCCCTACCAAGCCGGCGGTATACCACAGCAAAGCCCAGGCCACCAAATCGGTGGAATGGGCGTCGAACGCGCCGCGCTGCAACAGGGCCGCGATGACAGGTTTGCTCAACAAGATCAGCCCAATTGTGGCGGGTAGGGAGAGCAGGATCACGCCGCGCAAGGTGGCGGCCAGGGATGAACGCATTTCGCCGTGTTGGCCGCGCGCCACCTGCGCCGAAAAAGTCGGCAAGGCTGCGATGGCGATTGCCTGTGCAATGACCACCTGCGGCATGGTCATGATCATCCAGGCGTTCTTGATGGCGGAAAGCGAACCCTCCGGCAAGCCGCTGGCAATGCTGACGTTGACCACGAAGTTGAGCTGCACCACGGCCACGCCCAGCAGCCGCGGCCCCATCAAGCGCCCAACTTCGCGCACTGCCGGGTTGTCCAGGCCGAGGCTGGGAAGATAACGAATGGCTGGTAATTTAAGCAGGTCAGGGATCTGCACGGCCAGGTGGAAAGCTGCCCCTAATACCGCACCCCAGGCAAGCCCAAAGATTCCCATGCAGGGAACCAGAAATATCACGCCGAAGATCATGCCGATCCAGTACATGCTCGGTGCAAGCCCGGGCAGCAGGAAGCGTTGGTGTGTATTGAGGATGCCCATCAACAGGCCGCTTACGCCGAAGATGGCGGGCGCGATCAAAAGGATGCGCAGCAGCGAGGCGGCCAGCGCCTGTTGGCCTGCCGGGAAACCGCGCGCCAGAACGCAGCGGATGATCTGTGGGGCGAAGATCGCCGAGACGATGCTCAGCAGGCTTAAGACCACCAGGATCAAGTTAACGATGGATGAGGCCAGTTTCCATGCGGCGGCGCGTTCTTCTTTTGCGATCAAGCCTGTGAAGGTGGGAATAAAAGCAGAGGAAAGTGCGCCGCCTGCCACCAGGTTGAAGATCAAATCCGGGTAGGTGGAGGCAGCGTAGAAGGCATCCAGTGCGGCGTCTGTGCCAAAAGCCCGTGAGATCAAAATCTGGCGGAAGAGTCCGATCAGGTTGCTCAACACAAAAGCGAACATGACGGTGCCCGCGGCGCGGGCGATCTGGCGATTGGCGTTGTCCGGGTTCATGGAATGGGATTATACAGCCAATGTCTCTCGAACAACCGTGCTATAATTTTGTCTCCGGGACTTGTTAACTCTTTGAAACATTTTCGTAGAAATTTCCAACTGGAACTTTGATGAGGATCATACGATGAAACAGAACCTGCGTCTTGCACTCCTGCTTGTTGTTCTTCTCTTTTCCGCTTGCAGCCCGCTGCCTCAAGTTTCAACGCCGCTGCCGGATGCGCTGGTCACATCTACTGCGCAGGTGTCTTCCGCTCCCGTTCTGACCGATGTATCCCTGCCTGCCGCGTATGGCGTGAAAGAGTCGTGGTTTGAATTGTATTTCACCAATCCCACCAGCCCCTTTGCTGCTCAAAAGACGGGCGGTCCGGATGTACCGCTGGCGGCAGCGATTGACGAGGCGCGCCTCAGTGTGGACGCGGCTATCTACAGCCTGAGCCTGAACAGCGTCCGGGATGCGCTCATCCATGCGTATGAGCGCGGTGTGCAGGTGCGCGTGGTCATGGAAAGTGACAACCTGGATCGCGCCGATCCGCAAAAATTGATTGATGCGGGCATCCCGGTTTTGGGCGACCGCCGCGAAGGCTTGATGCACGATAAATTTATCGTGATTGACAATTCCGAGGTCTGGACCGGTTCGATGAATTTCACCGATACCGGCGCGTACAGCGACAACAATAACCTGATCCGCATCCGTTCTGTGAAGGTGGCGGAGGACTATTCCACTGAATTCAAAGAGATGTTCGTGGACGATAAGTTCGGTCCCGATACAGTGGCTGCCACGCCGTATCCACGCGTGACGATCAATGGCGTCCCGCTCGACATCTATTTCTCGCCTGACGACCAGGTTGCCAACAGCCTGCTCGACCTGATCAACAATGCCCAGCAGAACATTTACTTCATGGCGTATTCGTTCACATCTGACCCGCTGGCCGAGGCCATTCGCCAACGAGCCGAGGCAGGGGTGACTGTGGAGGGTGTAATGGATTCTGGCCAGATCGGCAGCAATATCGGTACCGAGTTCGATCCGTTCCGCCAGGCCGGCCTCGATGTGCGGCGGGATGGCAATCCGGGGTTAATGCACCACAAGGTCATCATCATTGACGGACAGGTGGTGGTCGCAGGTTCATACAACTTTACCAATAGCGCCGAGACGCGCAACGATGAGAATGTGGTTGTGATTTACGATTCGACCATCGCAGCGCAGTATCTGGCTGAATTCCAACGTGTATATAACCAGGCTACACCCTAGCAGTTTTCAAGGAACCCCGGGCCAGATTCCCAATCCAGTCCCATCATGATCTTCGGAAAGACCGTCGAAAAAGGCGGCCTTTCTTTTTTTCTCGTAACTTTTTTAAGGTCTGGGCGACTAATAGGATGTAACCATTCTTATTTCATGAGGAGATTTAAATGAAAAAGTCAATGCGATATGTAGTATTGTCTGTGCTGATGGTAGCCGTTTATTCGCTCAGTGCTTGCAGCGGCGCAATCCCATCTCTAGCCACAGGACGGTCTGGTGCTCCAAAGGTACAGGCCGATACTGTAGCTTTTACCGGTATGGTTGAAACCATGAACGGCAACCAATGGGTGGTCGGTGGTAAGACCGTCTCAGTGGATGCGAGTCTCGTGAGTTCCAACATCCAGGTCGGCGATACGATAAGAGTTGAAGGTAAAGCCGGGCTTGATGGCATGATCGTGGCGACCAGTGTTAAACCTTATTCGCCAAATAGCGCGACCGAAACGTCCGACCCATCTGCCACGGTCGAACCGTCGGAAACGCCCGGACCCTCCGAGACCGCTGAACCGTCAGATACCCCTGACCCATCCCAGACTGTGGAACCATCTGATACCCCTGACCCATCCCAGACTGTGGAACCATCTGATACCCCTGACCCATCCCAGACTGTGGAACCATCTGATACCCCTGACCCATCTCAGACTGTGGAACCGTCTGATACCCCTGAACCGTCTCAGACCGTCGAGCCGTCGGACACTCCCGACCCATCGGAAACGCCTAATCCTTCCGAAACTCCCGATGCATCTTCCAGTGCTGGCTTTTCTGCGGCCGCGAAGTTATTCTTGGGTAGCGTGAAAGCAGGAAAACAGTTAACAATCAGTACTTCACGAAAGGGCTTCGTAGTGGCGACTTCAGTCGCTTTTTACCCGAACGACTGAAGTCGTTACTACGTTTTCGTGAACTACTGACAATGGATATTCCTGGCAACATATTTATGATGTTGTAGCCTTACCTGTGGAACAGCCTGCATTGGAAATAATAACGATTGCCTAACTTCCACTGGCTTATCTGGTAGAGAGGTAGACTCCTGTGAGATCGAGCAATTGGCTGGTAGTAACATGACAATACCCTACCCGACAGCATCCATTTCAACTACAGCGTACCAGAAATGCTGGCGGTTCGGACGACAATCTTGTTTATGTGTAAACCCGTTCGCTTACACCCCGGCGGCTTTCAAGTCGCCGGGGGAAGATGTATATTTACTTGGTGTGAAAGCGGAAGCAACCATTTCATTGTTCGGGATGACTGTTCAGCCGATGTTGAACTACGATGAACGACGCGCACTGGCTGGACTGCGGGAGTTTGACTCGCAGTCTATCGGTGCCATCTATGACCAATATTTTACAGAGGTGT
>JAKANW010000698.1 GCA_021823555.1 Chloroflexota bacterium | reverse complement strand
CTTGGCGAGCAGCAGATTGTCGATATCCACGCGCGTTAGAACGATATCTTCGCCCGATTGGGTTTCCGCACCCCAAGCCACTACGTATTCCCCGCCATGCGCCCCCTCCCGGACCCGGGGGCTGTTCGCCATTAAATTGACGTTGCCTGCCTTATCGATGACTCCGGTGATGAATGCCTCCGAAAGCAGCGAGATCAACCCCGAACCGCAGATGCCCTTGGGCTTGACGCCACCGATGACGCGGTAGGTCGGCTCGAGTGTTTCGCTGTTGATCCACACTTCCTCGATGGCGCCCTGGGTGGCGCGCATCCCGTTGACAACTCCCGCGCCCTCGAAAGCTGGCCCCGCCGAGCAGGCGCAGGTGACGAGCCAGTCTTGGTTGCCGAGTACGGTTTCGCCGTTGGTGCCCACATCCAGGAAGAGCGTCACGTTTTCTGCTGTGTCCAGCCCGGAGGAAAGAACGCCCGCGGTGATGTCCGCTCCCACGTAACTGGCCACACCGGGCAAGCAGTCCACTGTGGCTTCGGGGTTGGTGGTCAACCCCACTTCGCGGGCAGTCATCAGTGGTACGTGATTGACCGTGGTCACGAAGGGGGAGAGGCGAATATTGTTGGCCGGGATGCCCAACAGCAGGTGCATCATGGTGGAGTTTCCGGCGATGGCGGCTTTCACCACCAGGTCTGGCGTGACCCGCCTGCCATTGTCCAGTTTGATGCGTTTGCAGGCCAGTTCGAGCAAGCCATTGATGGTGTCCAGCACGCGCTGACGCATTTCCTGGCCGCCGCCGTTCTTGCTGGTGTAGATGATGCGCGAGATCACATCCTCGCCGCGTGTAATTTGGCTGTTGTATTCGGCCACCTGGGCATGCACTTTTCCGCTCACCAAATCCACCAGCCAGAGCGAGACGGTGGTGGTGCCGATGTCCACAGCGATGCCCCACAGCGGGGAAAATTCGTCTTCATGCTTAGGGCGCAGGTCAACGAGACGCGTGGCCGCCTCGTCTGGGTGTCCACTGGTCTCAATGATGGCAGTGACTCGCCATTCGCCTTCGCGCAGGACGCTTCCAATTTTTTGCAAAAGCGGCAATGAGACTTGCACCGGCTCCATTTGGTGTTGCAAGCGGAAGGCGGTTTGCAAGCGCGACCAGTCATCGGTTTGATCGTCCATGCTGGGAGGCGTGAGACTCAGGTGCACGCGGCGGATGGTCTGGTCGAGCAGGTAGTCGTAGCCGGCCGGCACTTCGACTTCGCCCACCACGCGGTCGGTGGTGAGGCGGCGTTCGATCTTTTCCTGCGGCGGGACGAGGATGGCGACATCGCCTTCCACCACGGTTTGGCAGGCGAGCGCGTATCCCTGGGTAACGTCTGCTTCGGACAATCGCAATGTACTGCGCCGGCGAACATTGCCCGCGGTCACTTGCACGGCGCAGCGGCCACAGCGCCCCTGGCCGCCGCAGGGCTGGCCGATCTCAATGCCGGCTTGGATGGCGGCATCTGCCAACAGGGTGTTAGTGGGAACTTTGACGGCGGCGTTGATATTTTCGCCGGTGAAGGTGACAGTATGTTCCATGATTTTTCTCTCACCCTTTTCCCCTCTCCCAGCGGGAGAGGGGTGGGGCGAGGGAGAATCTAATTTAGCGCCTGCTTCATGAACGCGGGCAGATCAACCGCCTCGCGCGGGCCGACGCGGATTTCCCAATCGGGAAGTTCCGCCTCGAGTTCGCCGGAAAGAACCGCCACATGACCGGGCAGGACGACGCGCTTCTTGCTGACCTTGCTGGCCACGTCGAAGCCCTTGATGGCTTTAGCAATCCGTTCGGCGTCGAACTTGCCGGCCGCCCACGCGGTGAGTACCGACATGCCCTCCGCGTCGGTGACAACCAACCAAGCGGGCAGGCCGCTCCCCTCCACCTCGTTCGCCACGGCGAAGTAGGTGATGGAGAAGTTGGTGGTGACGAGAACAGGGCTTTCGGGCTTGGGCTGGTTGATCTCGTAAATTCCGGGTTGAACCTGGATGGGTTTTTGTGGGTCTGTATAAATATTCTCGCGCAAAACGAGTAATGGGTAAAGCGACTCAGGTTTGAATTCGCTCAACACCACAAAGCCGGCGTATTTGGCGATGGCTTGCGCCGCGGCTACACCTTCATCTTTCGCGTCGCATGGGAAGGCGATGACCGGGTAGCCCAACGCACGGAAGTTAGCCTTGATGGCGAGTCGACGCACCTGTGTGGAGCGGATCAGCCATTCGCTGAGATTCTTTCCGCCGAGGTCAAGCACCATGTCTTCCACACCCTTGGCTTGGATCTTTTGGGTCAACGCGGCGAGATCGTCCAGCGAATCAGCTTTGACGGCCAGGGCGGCTTTGCCCTTGGCGAGGTCGGCCAGCGCGTCGGCGTTGGAGGCGTCAGCCGCGTAGAGGAGCGGGGTCTCGCCGGTGCAGGCCAATAGTCCGGCTTGAAGCGCAGCGGCGTCGCCGATCAGGATCAGCGGGCGTTTGGTTGCGCCGCGCACAGTCTTGACCGCGGCGGCCATATCGGCGTCACCGACGAGGGCGAAGCCATCCACGGTGAAGTCCATGCCTACGTAGTTGACCTTGTAGGCGTCGGCCTCCGCGACTTTTTTGGCAAGGTCGGGGTCGCTGGCTTTGACGCGGATGAAGAGACCGGGCTTGTTGTAGAAGGTCTTCTCGTGGCGGAACATAACCACTTCGTTTCCGGCTTTGACTTCCGTGCCAGCCTTGAGCGTGATGAGGCGAATGGGCGGCGCGGCAGACTCGGCTAGTTTTTTCTTCGAGTCCTCGCTGACGTAGGGGCAGGAGGAGAGTTCAACCTGTTTGGCGGCGAGTTTCATCGCGAAGGCCAGACAGGTGGGGAAGCCGCATTCCTTGCAGTTGGTCTGCGGGAGCATTTTGTAAATTTGAATACCTGAGAGTGCCATAATAACTCCTTTGTAATTGGTAAGTGGTAAATGGTAAGTGGTAATTAGTAATTTGTTTTACGCAGACTTGTACCGCAAG
>JAKANW010000697.1 GCA_021823555.1 Chloroflexota bacterium | reverse complement strand
ACGTATTTTTCCGGGCCACTAATCCCGGCGGAATGCGATCCGTCCCACCAGCAGGATTAAGCCTGAGAACAGACCGGCAACCAAGCCGGCCAAAATGGCACGCCGCGTATCCACCAGAGTATGGACTTCGCCTTCGACGCGGCCAGCCATCAAAATGAGAGATTCGATCCGCTCACCCTGGACCGACTGACCGGCAATGACCAAAGAATAGGCGTTCTGCATATGGACCGTGTCACTGGTCACCGCACCGATATACCCGTGAACCTGCGCCGCGTCAGCAGCCACATGGCCGACCACACTGTTCGAAATGGTTACATCATCTGCAAAGACTGCGCCAAACGCGCTTTGCTGCGCCGCCGCCTGCTTCGCAGTGATCGAGGCAGCCGCGGCCATGTTCAATTCCACATCTTCGGCAGTCACCATATCGGCCGAGGACTGGTGCATCCGCACCATCTCGGCATTGACCTCGCCCACATCGGTTTGCGAAAGGTTAACCACCTCGGGCTGGTCGGCCGGTTCGACAGAAACAAGTTGATCGTCAGTCATGATTCGTCCAGTCTACAAGCAAAACAAACGCCTCCATGCGGAGGCGAATTCACCTGCGGACGGGAATTTTAGCCGGGGCACGGGCTTTCGTCAAGCAATCCGGCCCGGTTTCTGCCCGCACAGGTATAATCGCCTCCATGCGCCGCTACCTGCTTTTCACCGTTTTCGTTTCCGGCATGACCAGTCTCGCCGCGGAATTCGGGGCATCGCGCCTGCTCGGCAATGTATTTGGCACGAGCAACCTGGTATGGGCCAGCATCATCGGTTTGATCCTCATTTACCTGACCATTGGTTATTCCCTCGGCGGCCGCTGGGCGGATGCCAACCCCACGCCGTTCGCCATGTACCGCGTGCTCGCCTGGGGCGCGTTCACGCTTGGCATCGTGCCCTACATCGCTACGCCGGTGTTACGCGCCGCCGCGGCCGCCTTCGAAGGATTCCAATTCGCCGTGATTGGCGGCGCGTTCGTAGGCGTGTTAGTCTTATTCTCTGTGCCGGTCACACTGCTTGGAACGATTTCGCCGTACGCCATCCGCTTGAGCATGGATGACGCGGCGCACTCAGGCGTGACAGCTGGCCGGGTCTACGCCATCTCGACCCTCGGTTCATTCATCGGCACGTTCCTACCGGTATTGGTGCTGATTCCCACCATCGGAACCGCCAGCACATTTTTAGTTTTCAGCGCGCTGCTTCTGCTTGTGGCTCTGCTTGGCATGGTCTTGAACGGCGCGCACAAGCAGGCGTTGATTCATTTGTGGATGGTGCTCGTACTGATCATCGTGGCATGGGTCAGCGCCGGCCAACATCTCAAAGACGCTCCTGGTCAAATTTACGAAACCGAGTCAGCCTACAACTACATTCAGGTCATACAGCAAAATGGCTATACCATGCTGCACCTGAACGACGGCGAGGGCATCCATTCCATTTACAATCCCAATGTGTTGTTCTACGGCGGCCCATGGGAGCTGTTTCTGGTCGGGCCATATTTCAACCCCAACGCCAGCCCGGCGGATGTACATCGCATCGGCATCGTCGGTCTGGCCGCAGGCACCACGGCGCGCCAAGCCACTGCGATTTACGGGAACATTCCCATCGACGGTTGGGAGATCGATCCCGCCATCGTGCAGGTGGGACGAAAATACTTTGACATGACCATGCCCAATTTGAACGTCCACATTGAAGACGGGCGCTACGGTCTTGAGCACAGTCCATATCAATACGACATTCTCGTTGTGGACGCGTACCGCCCGCCGTACATTCCGCCGCACATGACCACGCGCGAGTTCTTCCAAATGGCCGCTTCGCACTTGACCCCGCGCGGGGTCCTGGCCATCAATGTGGGCCGCGCCCCCAACGACCGCTCGCTGATTGATGGGCTGGCCACTACCATGGCAACGGTATTCCCTTCCATCCACGTGACGGATATCCCCGGCACGCTCAACTCCATCATCTATGCCACAATGCAGCCTACCACGCCGGAGGCGTTCGCGAACAACTTTCTGCGCTTATCGAACATTCCAAACACGCCGCCATTGCTTTTGCAAAGTATGTCTGTTGCGTACACAAATCTCCAACCCGGCTACCAGACTACCATGGTCTTCACCGATGACCGCGCCCCCATTGAATGGCTGACAAATAATTTGGTCATCAACTTCGTCCTGCACGGAGACATGCAATCCCTGCAATAAAGCGGACATCAACGCCTGAAGACGTTGACGTCCAAACATCCAAAGTCAGGAGACCTCGGAATCCGATTCAAAAAGATTATGCAAGCTAAAATCATCTCCCTTCTCACCACCCTGCTCACCCCCATCGTCTTATTGGGGCTAGCTCTGCGCCTGCTGCTCACGCCGGCTTTCCTCCAAGTCGAATATCGCATGCCCGGCTTCCCGCCCGATCCATACGGATTCAGCATGAATGACCGTCTGCATTGGGCTGCTTATGCCGTTGACTACCTGACCAACCGCGCCGACATCTCCTACCTCGCCAACCTGCGCTTCATGGACGGAGTGCCGCTCTACAACGAGCGCGAGTTGAGTCACATGAGCGATGTCAAGCGCGTGACGCAAGGCGCGCTGAATGTCTTCTACGGCGCATTGGCCGCGTTGGCCCTGCTCGGGCTGTGGTCCAGGCGCGGGGAGCCATTCCAGGCCTACCTTCAGGGGTTGAAGCGGGGCGGTTGGTTGATGATCATTTTGGCGGGAACGCTGGCGGTAGTCGTACTGGTCGGCATGTTCCTGCTCCCCGGTCTGTTTTGGGCCTTCTTCAGCGGCTTCCACGCCCTATTTTTCCAAGGCAATTCGTGGCTATTCCAGTTCTCCGATACACTTATCCGCCTATTCCCATTGCGCTTCTGGGAAGATACCTTCCTGTTCGCGTCTGTGATTGCGGTAGCCGGCGGACTGGCGCTGGCGTTTGGCATCAAGAATAAGGCGTAACGCCTCCCCCCGCGCCTGGAATACACAATTGC
>JAKANW010000696.1 GCA_021823555.1 Chloroflexota bacterium | reverse complement strand
CAGCGGATTGCCAATCTCAAAAAGGGTATTATGCCCATTTATGAGCCAGGCCTCGATGAACTGGTCAAGCGTAATGTGGCTGCCGGCCGGCTGTCTTTTACCACTTCGTACAAGGAAGCGGTTAAAGATGCTGAGTATGCCTTCATCGCGGTTGGGACTCCCTCCGGCGAGAATGGCGAGGCAGACTTGCAATACGTAGCCGCAGCAGCCAAGTCCATTGCAGAGAGTATGACCGCGCCGCTGATCATCATCAATAAATCCACGGTTCCGATCGGGACCGGGGACTGGGTGGCCGATATTGTGAGGGGCGCGCAGCCCAAGCCGATGGATTTTTCGGTCGTATCGTGCCCCGAATTCCTGCGTGAAGGTTCGGCCATCGGCGATTTCATGAACCCGCATCGCACGGTCATCGGCTCGCTCGACCGCGAGGCGGCCAACAAGGTCGCCCACCTGCACCTGCCCTTGCGCGCCCCGATCATCATCACCGACCTGCGCACGGCTGAGATGATCAAGTACGCCTCGAATGCCTTCCTGGCGACCAAGATTTCATTTATCAATGAACTGGCTGACCTGTGCGAACTGGTTGGCGCGGACGTGAAGGAGGTCGCGGCTGGCATGGGTTACGATGCCCGCATTGGACGCCACTTCCTGGATGCCGGCCTGGGCTGGGGTGGTTCGTGCTTCCCCAAAGATGTGGAAGCGCTGGCTTTTATGGCTAAAGAAAAAGGACTCGAGCCGCGCATCCTGAATTCTGTGATGGATGTGAACTATGACCGCCGCAAGGCCGCTGTCCGCCACACCGAGAAGATGGTTGGCGGCAGCTTGAAAGGCAAGATGGTCGGTTTGCTGGGACTGGCTTTCAAACCCAACACGGACGACATGCGCGATGCCCCCTCAATTGATATTGCCAGGGAATTGGTTTCCTCCGGCGCAAAAGTCCGCGCTTACGACCCGGTGGCTATGGAAGTTGCCCGCCCGATCCTGTCTTCGCAAGTCGAATTCTTTGACGATCCCTACTCATTGGCCAAGGGCTGCGACGCCTTGATCGTGGTGACAGAATGGAATGAATTCAAACAGCTCGATCTCGAAAAGATCAAAAGCTTGCTCAAGACGCCGGTGATATTCGATGGCCGTAACATCTACGATCCCGCGTTGATGAAAGAATTGGGCTTCACCTATCGGTGCATCGGCCGAGGTATGAATGGAAAGTAAACAATAATCAGTGATCAGTAAACAGTGACCAGTGGTCTTTGAGCCATTGGTCACTGATAACTATGACTACACCTCCCGTTTGCGACTACGAAGGTTCCGATTACCAGACCTCATTCTGGGACAAGGGCGGGCGCGCCTATGAGGATGCTGCTGAAGCCATCGCACTCAAACACCTGCTGCCGAAGAGCGGGCGCCTGCTTCTCGAAATCGGCGCAGGTGCAGGACGCAACACGCCGCGTTATGCAGGCTTCGAGCGTATCGTCCTGCTGGATTATTCACGCACGCAACTGGAGCAGGCCCGGCAAAGACTCCGTCGGTCCGACAAATACATTTACGTTGCAGCCGATGCATATTGCCTCCCGTTTGTGGACGGCTTGTTCGATGCAGCCACAATGATCCGCACACTGCACCACATGTCTGACGCGCCGAAAGTTCTCGCCCAGGCGGCGCGTGTGCTGCAACCCAATTCCACCTTCATCCTCGAGTTTGCCAGCAAGCTGAATCTCAAAGCAATCCTGCGTTACTGGCTGGGAAAGCAAAAATGGAGCCCGTTCACGCGCGAGTCAGTGGAATTCGCTGCACTGAATTTCGATTTCCATCCGCGGGCCGTATTCGATTGGTTGGCCGCGGCAGGCTTTATTGTCGAGGCGAAGCGGAGCGTGTCCCATTTTCGGGTGGGATCGCTCAAGCGCGTCGTCCCCGCCAGGTGGCTGGCCGCGCTCGACGGTCTGTTCCAGCCGACAGGGGAGTGGTTCCAATTGACACCGTCGGTGTTCGTCCGCGCACGGCGCGTGGGGCGGGATGCCATGCTGCCCCACACCGATGTCTCCTCCTGGTTTCAATGCCCCGAATGTGGACAGCATCCGCTCGAATCAAAACCGGACCGGCTGACCTGTCCTGCCTGTGGGATGAGTTATTTCATCCGCAACGGCATCTACGATTTTCGCGAGCCGATGAAATAACGAGTACGAGAATCAAAACGGGATGACCCAAAAGGCCATCCCGTTTTGTCTTGATGAATTTTAGCCTTTGAACGTGCTGAACTTGAAGGGCACGTAGAGGGGGCAGAAGGCGACGATGGATGTAAGCAGGAACACCGCGCCAAGGACGACGAGCACGATGCCGAGCGCGCCGGTCACGATGCCGCCAAAGTAAAGGTAGGCGAATACGATGGCCAGGACGACGCGGACGATGCGATCAATGTCGGACATATTGCGTTTCATGAGAATCTCCTTTGGTTTTTGTTGATGTCCCCAGTATAAGGATTCTCCCTGTTCCTGTCAGTGACAAAGTCACACTTCTGTTGTGCCCTGTGTGTCATGCTGAGCCGCCCGTTCCTGGCAGCGAAGCATCTCCCACACGACAAACACAGGTCCTTCGGTCGCAGGGAACGCTCCTTCAGGGCGACACATTATGGCTTCAACCCTTCCGCGTCCAACACTTCCACTTCGCCGCGCCGCACAGTGACCAGTCCGCGTTCGCTGAAATCCTCCAGCAGGCGGCTGATGACTTCGCGGGAACTGCCCAACTCGGCAGCGATCTCCTGGTGCGTGATGCGGATCGGGTTCTGGACCCGTGAACGGGTCAGCAACAGGGACGCGACGCGCGCATCCATGCGGCGGAAGGCCACTTCATCCACGATGGACATCACGCTGACGAGGCGCTGGGAGAGCAGGTCGAAGACGAACTCGCGCCACGGGTCATAGCGTTTGACCCAATCGCGGAACGTGTCCGAAGGGATCATGACGGCTTCCGCTTCTTTTTCCACGGTGGCAATGGCAGGGAAGGATTGTCGGCTGAGGATGGCG
>JAKANW010000695.1 GCA_021823555.1 Chloroflexota bacterium | reverse complement strand
AACGTCCTTGGTCAGGTTGTTACCGGGTTTTGCGCCGATTTCGACGAGTGCGTCATAAGAGGCCAAGTGATGCGCATATGCCCTCAAGATTGCTTTGTCACCGTATTTTCCGTCTTTGAACACGACACCCCAGTGAGGATTGGTATCGTGCAGGTTCTTTTCGTTCACTTCGGCAATGATGACCTTCGCGCACTCTGCGGCTGTCTTGGTCGGGCCGACCTCCACGCCGAGGCTGCAAAAGCCGTGCTCGTCCGGCGGGGAAACCTGGATGAGCGCCACATCCAATGGCAGGATTCCGTTCTTGAACAGGAGCGGAAATTCCGAAAGCAGAATGGGGGTAAAGTCGGCACGACCATCCTGCGCGGCCTTGCGGATGTTGGCGCTGATGAACATGGAGTTCACCCGCAGGTGACCCTCCATTTCCGGTTTAACATAATCGGCGGAACCGACCGTCAATACCTGGCAGATCTCCACATTCGTTAAGTTATGGGCGTGTTCCACCAGGGCTGCCAGCACCGTCTGAGGCACCGACACATTTCCCGTGAGAAAGATGCGCTGACCGGAGTGAATATTCTTCACCGCCTCCTGCGCGGTCGTCACATGGGGTTGGTATGCGCTAGTCCAGTCCATCTTCTATTTCCTTTTGCACCGTCAGACGGCCGAGATGAGTCAACTGGCCGGCATGAGTATTCACCGCCGTCTCAATGGCAGGATTTTCCCCAATGGCCGCTTCCACACCCTTTTCGGCGATTTCCGTAATAAAAGGCATGGCCGAGTTGACAAAAGCATGGGTAGCCGTACGCCCCACCACACCGGGGATGTTCGGCACACAATAATGCAGCACACCCTCCTCCACATAAACCGGGTTGTCATGCACCGTGGGACGCGCCGTTTCCACACAACCACCCTCGTCAATATCAATGTCTATGATCACCGAACGCGGCTTCATGGCGCGCACCATGTCGCGCGTCACCAGCAGGGGCGTCCGCTCGCCTGGGACCAACACCGCACCCACCAACACATCCACAAAGGTGGCGACGCGTTCGATGTTGCGTTTCGTGGCGATCATGGTAGACACGCCTGGCTGACGATCCACCAGCTGGCGCAGGGCCGCCAGGTCGCTGTCCAGAACGATCACGTGCGCGCCCAAACCGCGGAACACCTGCGTGGCATATGTTCCCACCACGCCCGCGCCCAAAATGGCAACCTCAGCCGGCGGCACGCCCGGCATTCCACCCAGCAAAATCCCCTTACCGCCCCAGTTGTTTTGCAGGTAACGCGCCGCGATCTGGGCGGTCATGGCGCCGCACATCTGGCTGAAGGTCCGCAAGACAGGGCGCGACCCATCGGCAAGCTTAACCTGCTCGTACGCGATGGAAGTGACCTTCTTTTGGACCAATACATCCAGTTTGTCGCGCCGCGCCGATGCCAAGTGAAGAAACCCCACCATGGTACAGCCTGCGCGCAGCCACTCCAACTCCACTTTCAGGGGACGCGCGATCTTAAGCAAAAGGTCGGCGCGGCCATAAACCTCCTCGCCGGAATAGACGATACGCGCCCCCGACATTTCGTACTCCCGGTCGCTAAACCCGGCCCCAATGCCCGCTTCGTGCTCGACATAAACCTGGTGCCCCTTATTGGAGAGAATTTCCACCCCGGCCGGCGAAAGCCCGACGCGATATTCGAATGGACGGCGTTCTTTTGGAATGCAAATATTCATGGTGCCTCCTGCAAAGGAAACCCGTTTTCATAAGAAAACGGGTTTCTAAAATCAAGACATATTCAACACATCACGAATGGACGGCAGCGCCCAATCAATAGTTTCCTTATCGATCACCAACGGCGGCGCAAAACGGATCACGTTCTCATGCGTCTCCTTGGCAAGGATGCCCTTCTTCTGGAGGGCCTCGCAAAAGCGGCGCGCCCCACCGGCCCGCGGATACAACTCCACGCCGATCAACAGGCCGCGTCCACGCACTTCCTTGACATGGTGACTGGGGATCTCGACCAACTGCTCAATGAAATACGTGCCCAGTTCATGGGCGCGCTCAGACAGTTTCTCCTCGCGAATCACGCGCAACGAGGCGCGTGCAATGGCCGCGGCCAACGGATTCCCGCCGAAGGTGGAACCA
Organism: Chloroflexota bacterium; assembly: GCA_021823555.1. The sequence goes on along the minus strand of JAKANW010000695.1, from coordinate 894 downwards.
TGCTCGCCAGGCGTGAAGAGACCCAAAATGTTTTTATCGGCCAGCACCGCCGAAATGGGATAGAACCCGCCCGAAAGAGCCTTGCCAACGATGGTTACATCTGGGCGCACGCCCTCGTGCTGGCTGGCAAACAGCTTCCCGGTGCGGCCAAGGCCGGTTTGAATCTCATCGGCGATCAATAAAATGTTGTTACGCCGGCAAAGTTCCGCTACCTGTTTGAGGTATCCACCCGGCGGGATGATGACCCCGCCCTCGCCTTGAATCGGTTCCACCAACACCGCCGCGGTGTTCGAGGTGGTAACGCGCCTGATGGCTTCCACGTCGCCGTAGGGCACAACGAGGAAGCCGGGGGTATAGGGACCAAAGTCATCGCGGTACAGCGGCTCGGTCGAGAACGAGACGAGGGTGGTCGTCCGCCCGTGAAAGTTGCCCGCACAAACGATAATCTCCGCCTGGTGACGCGGCACGCCTTTCACGCGGTAGGCCCACTTGCGGGCCAACTTGATGGCCGTCTCCACTGCTTCCGCTCCGCTATTCATTGGCAGGGACATCTCGTAGCCGGTCATCTCGGAAAGTTCTTTGTAGAAAAGAGGCAGTTGGTCATTGCGGAAGGCGCGCGAGGTAAGCGTAACCTTCCGGGCTTGTTCGAGCATGGCGTCGAGAATCTGCGGGTGGACATGGCCCTGGTTGACCGCAGAATAAGCGCTCAAACAATCGAGATATTTGTTCCCGTCCACATCATAGACCCACACACCTTCCGCGCGTTCGATGACCACATCGAGAGGGTGATAATTGTGCGCGCCGTACTGTTCTTCGATTTAAATGTATTATTTAGTATTCATAAATTGCCCTTTGGCCCTCCCCTCTCTCCCAATTGGAGAGGAGTGAAAGGGT
>JAKANW010000694.1 GCA_021823555.1 Chloroflexota bacterium | reverse complement strand
CGGACGTTGAGCCGTTGCTCGTCACCCTGACCAATGAACTTTACGATCAGGTGGAGGAAGATTTCCTGTTCATCATGGATGACTTCCACCTGCTTGATGACCTGCCGGTTATCTCCGCTCTTCTCAACCGATTTTTGCAACTGGTGGATGACAACTGCCACGTTGTGGTGGCCTCCCGCCGCCTGCCCGACCTGCCCGACTTCACCCTCATGGTCGCCCGTGAACAGGTGGAAGGCCTCAGCCAGACCGACCTGGCTTTCCAGCCGCGCGAGATCCAGGCGCTCTTCAACCAGAATTACAATCGGCACCTCACTGAACAAAATGCCCAACAGTTGGTCGAACAGACCGATGGTTGGATCACCGGCATTATCCTCTCCGACCTATCCGGCACTCCACAGGCATCCCGTGTGGATGCCTTCACTTATTTTGGCCGCCAGGTGCTTGATCAACAGCCCGAACACCTGCGCGAAATTCTCCTGCGCACTTCCCTGCCCGACGAATTCAATGCTGAGCTGTGTGAAGCTGTCCTCGGCCCGTTCCATCGCGGACCTCAAAACTGGTCCGCCATCATGAGCCTGATCCTCGACAAAAACCTGTTCGTGCTGCCGGTCGGGGATGATGGACGCTGGCTGCGTTACCACCCGCTCTTTCGCGAGTTCCTCGAGTCCCGCTTGCGTGTAGAGAGACCGTCCGAAATTCGTCCCATTGTCGAACAGTTGACCCATTTCTATGAAGAAAGCGGCGAATGGGAAAAAACATACTATACCTGCCAGCAACTCAACGACTCCGAAATGCTTGCTGAAGTTGTGGAACATGCTGGAACATATATGCTCCAGCATGCGCTCACCACACTGGAAAACTGGGTCAACGGCCTGCCGCCGAACCTGGTTGCCGGCCGCCCCGGCTTGGTCTCTTTGCGCGGAGGGATCGCCACCACCAAAGGAAATTTACAGGGGGCAGTTTTACTGCTGAATGAGGCAGAAACAGCTTACCGGAAGGAAGGAGACATTGCGGGTCTCACCCTCACTTTGGTGCGCCGGGCATCTACCTATCGGCAGTTAGGCAAATACCAGGACTCCCTGCGGGATACAGAGGATGCCTTGCAATTTGCCGAAACCCGTTCAGATTTGCAGCCACTATACGCTGAAGCCTTGCGTAATAAAGGTATCAATCTGTATCGTCTTGGACGTTCGCGGCAGGCCGTGGAATTTCTTGAACGCTCCTTATCACTTTATACGGCATTGAAAGATACGGGCAGTATTCCTTTCCTGTTAACAGAAACTGGCATCGTCCACGGTGCTATTGGAGATGTAGGATCTGCAAAAGACGCTTACCTGAAGGCTCTGAATATCTGGCAATCGGAAAACAATTTTCGCTCGCAGGCTGAGGTCCTGAACAGCCTCGCCGTTCTCTATCATCAGCTTGGCGATTATGAACGTGCATCCGAGGTTTTTGAGGAAGGCCTATTGTTGGCTCGCAAAAGCCATTATCAGCGCGCTGAAGCGTTGATCTTGATTGGCATGGGAGACCTATACGCCGAAGTGGACGAGTTCGAATCGGCTGCTCAGGCGTACGAAAAGGCTGCTCCGCTCATAGACCAGTTATCAGGTTCCTTTATTGATACTTATTTGATCCTGGCAAAAGCGAATCTGGCTGTCCTGCAGGGCGATGTCCCACAGGCCTATCTCATCCTGAAGGGCTCAAGTCGGAAACTTCTATCAAATCCGTCTCTGTATGAACGTGGGCTACGGACTCTGATCGAAGGGCGCATTCACTTGCTCGAAAAACACTCCAAAAAAGCTGTCACTTCGCTGCAGGAATGCAAGGAATGTTTTACCCAGGATGGGCGCGACCTGGAAAGCCAGTGGAGTCGCGTATGGTTGGCTGTCGCCCTGGAGGAAGTTGGTCAGGGCGAATTAGCGCGCGCTGAAATCCGTGAATTGCTTAACTTGCGCGGTGGACCTGCCCATACCGTGCTCGTCGCTCTACGACAGGCTGCCTCCTGGCTCAAGCCGCTGCAAAAAGACCCGCAAATTGGTCCCAACCTCAGCGGCTTACTGGAAAAGACAAAGCGATTGGATGCCAGGTTCCCTGTTATTCGTCGGTCGCTGCGGCGGATGGCGCAATCCATCCAAATGCCAGCCGCCAGCCTCATTATCCGGGCCTTTGGGCGCGCTGAAGTGCTCGTGGATGGACAGGTTGTGCCCATGTCAAAATGGAGTGCACAGTCTGTCCGCGACTTGTTTTTCTTCTTCCTTTACAAAGACTCGGTTGTCACCAAAGAGCAGGTTGCGGCAACCATCTGGCCGGATTTGGATGACCCGCAAACCATCAAGCAGCGTTTTAAAACCTACATCTTTCGCCTGCGCCGCGCTACCCGGCGGGATGTGATCATCTTTGATGAAGAGTACTATCGCTTTAACCACAACCTGGATTATGAGTATGACGTAGAGGCCTTCGAGACATATCTGGCTCGTGCTCGAGCAGCGCGTGAAATCCCTGAGCGGATCAATCTCTACGAAAAAGCGGCAGCCCTGGTAAAGGGGCCCTACCTATCTGGGGTGGACATGCCCTGGGCGCTGGGAGAACGCGAACGTTTGGAGCAAGTCCACCTGGATGCGCTGGAGAAGTTGGTCACTCTTTATCTGCAAACAGACCGATTAGGGCAAGCTCTATCTACCGGGCAATCTGCCCTGACAAGCGACCCATATCGGGAAACTATCCATCAACTCTTGATGCGCATCTATGCGGCCATGGGAGATCGCACGGCGATTCGCCGCCAATATGATGCATGTAAAACCGCCCTAAAGGAATTGGGGCTTTCTCCATCGCTTGAGACGGATAATCTATATCGGGACCTGACCGCCTAATAGCTTGTATTCCAAAGACAAATAAAATCGCTTCTTTGGGGGTTGCTGTGGCGATGCTTTACGGAGATTCCCAGAGAACCATAAAACCTCAAATGGAGGCCAACGAGCGTGAATGCAATTCATGCCCAAGGGTAGAGCGAGACAATATTTCGCCAGAT
>JAKANW010000693.1 GCA_021823555.1 Chloroflexota bacterium | reverse complement strand
GGACGGCGGTGAGGGTGACGAGTGTCTTTTGTTTTTTATGGAATTCGATCAGCGCGGGGATATCCACATTGCTGACGCCGTCTCCGTAGGTCAACATGAAGGTTTCATTGCCAATGAATTCCGCCACGCGTTTGATGCGCCCGCCGGTGTTGGTTTCTGTGCCGGTGTCCAGCAGGTGTACGGTCCAATCCTCGCCTTCCATATTGTGCGTCGTCACGCCGCCGGTCCGAAGTTGGACGGTCAAATTCCGCGCGTGGTAGTGGTAATTCAAAAAGTAATCCTTGATCTGCTCGCCTTTGTATCCAAGTGCGATGACAAACTCTTTGAATCCATATGCCGCGTAAATATTCATGATGTGCCAGAGCATCGGCCTGCCGCCGATCTCCACCATCGGTTTGGGTTTGATGGTGGTCTCTTCGGAGAGGCGGGTGCCAAGTCCGCCCGCCAGGATGCCAACTTTCATGTCATTCCTTTCTACTTTCCGCAGTTAAATAGTTCCACGTATGGATTTTTATAAAGCGGTTGGCGCTGCTGTTCCAACACAGGCAAAGATTGCCACAACGGGTCGGTGTCTTTAACGAGAATTACCTGGATGAAAAATTGATGACAGATTTGATCGATCTGAGTCCAATTGGCATACCTGCTTTGAAATATTTTACCAATTTGCTCGGTATGGTTATTAAATATGTCGGTTGGCACGCCGTAGGCTGTGCGGTCGGCAATGGCGGTTTGACGGCTGCCGTAGAGTCCGCTGGGCCGATCCAGGAATTCGGTCGGGTTGTTTTGCATGACGATATTCAGCGGCAGGTTGGCGCGGACAAAGTCGTAGGCTTGGCGGGCGGCGTAGGTCCGGGCGCCAAGCTGGGTGTCTGGGCTGAGGTTATTCGGAAAACCGGCGATGCCCGCGTCGATCAACATCGGCCAGGTGCGTGTGGCGGTGATTTCCATGGCGGAGGTCAACAGGCCGATGACCGCGATGATGGTCAACGCGTTGCCCATGCCATGATTCGCCGCGAAAGCGCGGATGCGGGCGAACAGCCGCGGCACGGTCTTTTCTTCTGGATCGAAGAGCAAATCGGCAGCCCAGACTACGAGCACGAACTGTCCCAACAGCCAGCCGCGAATCCCCATGTCGTTGACGTAGATCACGGTGGAGCGTACAAATGTCAGGAAGATTGCTACGCTTGAAAGTAGGATTGTTTCTGCCAGGTAAAACGTATTGGTTCGAATGGCGGATTTTTTGTATTGCAACCAGAGTAACGCGATGAGCGCAAAGAATCCTAACTCAAAAAGGTAATTGACCGGCAGGAAGATCAAGTTGGCAAGATTTTGCAGCCAGGCCGGATATTTGGCAAGGAATTCACTGACAACCGAAAATGGCCTAATGTACAATTCCAGCGGCGGCCCGCCACTGTCCGTGTTGCCGGGTTGCAGAATGCCGGCAATGAATGGAGCAGCCAACAGAAGCGCGGTGATTCCACTGAGCACCATCCATCCAGCAATGCGGCGGGATTCCTTCTTCCAGAGAAGCGCGATCCACCAGAGGGCGAAGAAAACGCCAAAAGTGACCGTCACCCACACCGAAAGTCCGAATGCCGAGGCGAGGGCTAGGGCGGCCAGTCCAGCCGCGGCGGCTTGTTCCTTCCAACCTCGATTCAACGCGTAGAGAAACGCCAGCATGGCTGTGATGCAGGCCAGCGCACTGGCGACGTGATGCGGCACCCACGTCACCGCGTGAATCCACGCCATGACCGGCGTGTTCCACCCCTCCACGCCGCCGTTGAAGATCGTGAAGCCGTGCAAAATGCGCGTCTCGATCATCAGGATCATGACTGGGATGAAGTCCAGCCCGCCAATGGTATAAATTTGCGCCGCGAGCAGTGACATGCGCCAGGCAACACAGCCGCCGCGCCCGCCGCGTAGGCGCAGGTAGAGTGCCGTGAGGGCCGCCACCGAAATCCCGCTCCAAATGGTGCTGGCCATCATGGCTTGGTAGGGACTCACCAAAGCGCCGCCCGCTTGCTCCACCACACTGCCAAGGATGTACCAGAAATAATAAAGAAGTGTAAGCAGCACCGGATGGCCGGGATAATAGCTCGGGTTCACCGGCGGGACTCCCGTGCGCGTAATGGCATCCACCACCGAGACGCGCGAGGTCAGATCGTAAGATGCGACGGTAAAGTAGAGCCGGTTGCCGATTTGGAGATCGACCAGGTAAAACGTGGCTGCCAAAATCCAAACGCCACCCAGGATCAATGCGATGGATTGATAACGCTTAACTTCCGCTTCCACGGGTTGGGCAGCGCTCAGCGATTTGACGAATAAAATTACCCAAAGGATTGCCAGGATTAATACGCTGGCTAGGACAACTTTCCCCGACGAGGTGCGATATTCCAAAAACAACAGGATGGGTGTGATCGCGTTCGAAACAACGATTGCAATGATGTGCTGGGTAAATATCAGGCGTTTGCGAAACTCGAACAGATTCAGGGCGTAACTAAATACATATCCCGGAAACACCAAAACCAGCGGGAAGAGCAATGTGGCAATGGAACAGCCGAGAAGATCCTGAACGGTGAAGTTTGTCATAGCTGGGCTTGCGTGTTAGCAGTTACTGCAAATACTTCTTCTGCCACTCGAACAACTTATTCAGCGCCTCGATGGGGGAGAGCGCATTCACGTCCACTTCCTTCAACTCCTCCAATAGTGGACTAGTCTCCGGGAACAACATTGCCTGTTGTGCGGCGTGCGGGTCGATTTTCACCGCGCGGCCGGATGTCTTCTCCAATTCGGCCATGATCTCGCCCGCGCGCGCGATGACCGGCTTGGGCAATCCCGCAAGCTGCGCCACGTGGATTCCATACGAGCGGTCCGCACCGCCCGCCACGATCTTGTGCAGGAACACCACCTTGCCGTCGGCCTCGGTCACAGCCACGTTGTAGTTGCGCACGCCCGGCAACAACTCGGCAAGTTGCGTCAGTTCGTGGTAGTGTGTGGCGAAGAGCGTCTTGGCACGCAGGTGCGGATGA
>JAKANW010000692.1 GCA_021823555.1 Chloroflexota bacterium | reverse complement strand
CGACTGGGCGCTTTCTGCCGGGATGCGCGCCAGCAGGATGAGCGAGGAGGCCGCGGCGACCAGGCGCAGCGCGGTGCCGAAGCCGCGTCGCAGGGCGGCATCCGAAGAATACGAGAGGTGGAGGGGAATCACGCCCAGGCGCAGGCCGGCAGAAAGGATCAAGATGATGCCCACGTCGGGCCGGGCCGCGTGGAAGTCCAGCGGAACACCTTTCGACAGGCTGGCCATGCCGGCCCACAACAGGATTCCCGTTCCAAGGATTCGGGTGGAGAAGCCAATCACCACGCGTTCGTTGGCTGATTCGCCCTCCGCCGAACGGATTTGCGTAATCAGTTCGGTCAGGTCAATGGCGCCCCACACCAGCACCAGCGTCAGTGGGTTGTCGGCCAACACCGCCAACATTCCCAAGCCGCTGAGGGTCAGGATGCCGGCCCAACCAAGTTGGTCTGGGAAGTCGTCGCGCACCACCGCGGTCAGGATCATGGCCAGCGCAAGCGAGGCCAGACTCAAGGCGTAGGGCCACGAAAATTGGTCGGCAAAAAAGGTGGGGATGTCTTGGAACAGGCTGGCGGGCTGCCAGGCCGGAAGTTTCAGCGTAAGCGGCATGAAAATCTGCCAGAGGATCACGCTGAGCCATGTCAGGAACGCGCCGCCGGCGGCGATCAGCCAGGCGTATCGAAGGTTTGGCCGCATCAGGCGCAGGATGACCAGCGCCAGCGCCGTCAGGAATAAAATCAGGACAGTAATGAGAATGTACATGCAGTAGGTATTTTATCAGGTTTGCGCCCCGGTTGGATTGTTGTACAATCAACTCCATGTCTGCTTATCGGAATTCGACTCATTTTGGCCGTTGGACAGTTTCCTATCTCAAATTGATCTTCGTCCTAGTCCTGCTCGCTGTGTCACTCGGCGCGTGTTCGAGTGCCAAGGCGCAAATCGTGTATGTGACCCCGGTCGGCATTGCATCACCGACGCCATTCCAACCGGATGCAGGACAGTTCGACTCACCCTTTGACGTGACCGAGATCCCCGTCATCCCGTTTGCGACTGACACGAATGGCATTCCGCTCGAACAAAGCCTGACCCCAACTCCGACTTCGGCGGTTCCGAATTTCCCTATTCTGAATCTTGCCCCGGATATCAACCCGCTCACCGGCCTGCCGCCCTCCGACCCGGCCCTGCTCGAGCGGCGTCCGTTGGCAATCAAAATTTCGAATTACCCGCGTGAGATCCGTCCGCAATTCGGCCTAACCTTGGCAGACCAGGTGTTCGAATATTACATCGAGTGGGGCGATACGCGCTTCATCGGCATCTTTTACGGGAACGACTCCAAGCAAGTGGGGCCGGTGCGCTCTGGGCGTTACTTCGATGAACACATCGTCCGCATGTATCACGCCTTTTACGTGTTCAACTTTGCCGACCCGCGCGAGCTGAACTATTTCAAGAACAGCGACATCGAGCCGTACATGGTCACGCCGGGCTGTCCTTCCTGCACCTGCCCGCCATTCTTTGTCTACAACCCAGGCAAACTGGCCGACGAGCATCATTTGGCATTGTATTTCGATACCACGAAATTCTTCGACTGCAATCTTAAAAAGGGAATTGATAATTCCCGCCAGCCTATCCGCAATGGATTCTTCAGCGAGCTGATCCCAAATTCCGACCAGCAGGTCAATCGTATTTACACCAAGTATTCGTCGGAAGATTACGACTATTGGCAATACGATCCGACAACCTTGAAATACCTGCGTTTCCAGGAGACTGCGCCGGTGACGCTCACTGCTTCGGAATCATACGCGCCCTTGATGGACGCGGCGACGGGTGAGCAAGTCAATGCACAGAATGTCGTCGTCCTTTACGCACAACACACCTTCGCCAATCAATTCGACGCGGTGGACGAGGTTTATCACATTGACTTGACCGGTTCGGGCCGGGCCTATATTTTCCGCGACGGGATCGCCGTACCCGGCAAATGGTATCGCGCCGCCACAGACCAGCCTTTGTTCCTGACTACTACGTCGGGCAGTCCCGTTTTCCTGCGGCCCGGCCGCACCTTCTACGAAGTGATCGGCGTTTCGTCCACCAACTATCAGGATGAGAATGGTTGGTATTTTGCCTTCCGCACGCCATAACCCAGCGCGAATGTCGCGGTACAATCGGAGCGTATCCAGGAGTAACTCATGCCCATTGATCCGAACTTGATGAGCAGCTTCACCCTCGTACTGACCGGCTTCGGCGGCGCGTTCCTGGCCGCGCTGTGGGTCAGCTTGGTGGTGTGGACCTACCGCGACATCCGCGGCCGCGCCCGCGACCCGCTGGTGCAAATCCTTTCGGCGCTGTTGGTGGCGGTGCTCAGCATCCCCGGCGTGTTGGTTTATTTAATTCTCCGTCCGCCGCGGACGCTGGAAGAGGAGTATCAGCGCACGCTCGAAGAGGAGACTCTGCTCCAGTCGTTGGAGGACCAATCCCTTTGTCCGGGTTGCGAGCGCAGCGTGCGTGATGATTGGCAAGTCTGCCCGCACTGCCAGACGCGTCTCAAAAAGCCCTGTCTTCATTGCAGCCGCCTGATGGAACTGCCCTGGAATATTTGTCCATATTGCGGTACACCCGCGCCGGGCATGCGCAAGGAAGGCATCAGCATGGATGAGGCCCTGCACGAATTGAACATCGGGGAGGAAGAGACCGGCCCCGAAGCGCCCGTTGCAAACTGACATGGCACTTCTCGATCAATTGACCGGCGGTGACTTTCGCTCGATTGGACAATCTGGGCAGGTCGCCGCCGCTGTTTTGGCGGACCCTGCGCTCTTCCCTGAACTTTTCGCCGGCCTCTCCCACGCGGACGCACTCGTCCGTATGCGCGCCGCCGACGCAACCGAAAAAGTGACCGCCGCGCGCCCCGACTTGCTCCAACCCTTCAAGGTGCGTTTGTTGAAAGAGATTGCTGCTATTGACCAGAAGGAAGTCCGCTGGCATGTGGCCCAGATGATCCCCCGCCTCATGCTCACCGCTTCCGAGCGGAATAAGGCAGTG
>JAKANW010000691.1 GCA_021823555.1 Chloroflexota bacterium | reverse complement strand
TACCACCCTGCCGACAGTAACAGCCAGCGCGTCAACGAGAATCAAGCTTCATGATAATCTTCTTATTATTAGGTCATTGGGCGTAACAGGAACACCCGCCATTATATACCGGACTGAAGACGGCAGGATTAAAATAATTATGGGATTGATATCCAGGCACAGGTTGGTTGCCATGTTGCCCTATTTAAAATAGGGTTCATCAGTCATTATTGAATAAGGTATCCCGGCGTTAGCGTCAGTTACTGAACGGCTTCCACCGCCGTTATATGGGTGGCCAGAAAGTCTGCAGGCTCTGGACCAATATGGTGCCCGGTCTGGTATCTGCGCTGGATCACGAGCTATCGGCAAGTCTGGTGTATGAGCATTTTCTGACCTGGCTTGGGCGGCGTCCTGTTGGTCGCCCGGCAGGGTTTCATTAGCCGGTAATCCATTGATGAATTTCATTCCCGAAAAAAGGTCTTGGACTTGCCGGTGCGAGTGCCTTTTTCGATGGCTTCGACGGCCTAGTCTAGGGCCTCATCAGTGATTACCGCCTCGATTTTGATCTTGGGAAGAAAATCCACCAGGCATTCGGTGCCGCGGTAGAATTCGGTGTGGCCGTTCGGGCATCCGAAGCCCTTGACGCCGGTAGCCGTCAGACCCTGGATACCCACAGCCGATAACGCCTCGCGAACGTCGTCGAGCGTGAATGGTTTGATAATGGCAGCAACCCGTTTCATGACGACACCTCATACATAGACTTGAGACATCCCTGAAGATACCTGTCGGCCCGATGGTTAAAACAGAAACCCCGTTTCGACGAGTACCCTGGCCTGCGTAGGATTGGTTCCCTGGGGGCCGAAGACATCGCCCTGGGTGTAGCTGCTCGCCTGTACATAGGAAAACTCGGCGCGGGCGAAGAAATCGTGATCCTGGTAGGTGGGTGTCACGGTGATCGACCATGCCTTGCTACCGGGCCCATACATCAGGTTGACCGCACCATCCGTGGCATTGCCGGTGCTGGCGATATACTCGGCGCGGGCCGCCAAGGAAATGTGGGGGGTGAGGTGATAACTCGCCAGGATGGCCGCACCTTTGGTCGCCGTACCGCGTCCCACACCGATGGCGGGATTGGCCGACACATGGGTGTACTGGAGGTAGGGCTGAATCATCCATGGACCTGAACTGTAGGTATAGATCAGGTTGTAGATGTCGCTGTTGTTTTGATAGACCGGGGTAGCGAGACTGGAATAACCCGTCTGCCCCGCATTGCCCGCGCCCACGAAGCTCACGGTGTTGGCGGAGTTGATGGTGTAGGACAGGTCGCCGGAGAGCCAGTTGAAGCGGTTGGAGTAGAAACCGTCACTCCAGGCCAGAGAGGCGCTCAATGGCCCCACGCTGTAGTTGACCTGGACCCCACGATTAACGGCGTTTTCCTGGTTCCACAACAAGCCGCGCTCGATATTCATGTTTTCGAAGGTGAAGGTATATTCCGCGCCAATCAGGGTGGGTAGCTTGCCGATCAGCACCGAGAAATCTTTGGTGGGCGCAATTTTCAGATAGGCCTGCGGCAAAGGACCATAATAGCCGGCGGTGGTGGCTCCCGTGGAGAGGAAGGGCGCACCTATGGCGGGCATATTGTAGGCGCCGGCCTGGAGGAAGAACTGGATCAACCCATGCGTTTTCTGGATGAAGATCTGGCCGTTGCTGATATCGGCGTGGGTATAGCCATTAAAAGCGACGGGGTCAGGGCTGACAGTATTGACGGGGTTGTCCTGCCAAAGACCCATGCCACTCACCACACCGGTGATGTCCAGTTTTCCAAGCGGCCCGGCATCAAACTGAAAAGGGGACGCTGATTGCAGCGGTCCGGTCATCGCTGGCATCGGCAGGGGCGCGGCTTGAGCGGTGTCTGATGCCAGGGCCAGTGTGGATAAAACCGCCAGCGGCAGGATCATTAAGCCCAATTTGCTACGGATGTGAGGAGTTTTTTTCGCGGTGAATCTGTTCATCATGTTTCTCTAATTGTGTCAAAGAGGCTTGTACGCCAGGTATGCCTGGTACGATTGCATATCCAATGAATGTGCAAATTTATTGGCCGTTGAATGATGATATTGCGGTAAAGGCAGCGTCTCCGAACAGAACGCTGCCACCCCATTTTTAACCCGGCGCAAAGGATGGATCATCCACTGCTGGCCGTTGAGGATCTGAAGATGTCTCCAAGCTTCCCTGCGTAATTTCCGGTCAAGTTTTTTAGAACGCAGAAACGTCCCCAAAAGCTCTCCCTTGCGCAAGCGCAGGAGTACATCCGGGATTCGTCCATCGGCAATGAGCGTGGCCGCACCAGAGCGCGCTGCATGGTTGGCGGCGTGTATTTTGGTGAGCATGCCACCAGAACCCACGGTGCTGCCGCTTCCACCCGCCATACACTCATGCTGTGGGTCACCCGCCACGCCTTCCGTGATCATTTCGGCATCAGGCCGTGCGCGCGGGTCGGCTGTAAATAGCCCCGATTGATCGGTCAGCAATACCATCAGGTCGGCATGCCAGACGTTGCTGACCAGAGCGGCCAGATGGTCGTTGTTGCCCAGGGCATTATCCGGATCGGCGATCGCATCATTCTCATTGATGATGGGCAGCATCTGCATCTTCAGGAGCATCTCGATGGCGGACCGGGTCTTCTTGAGGCGCTTCCGATCCCTGAAGTTGTCGCGCGTCAACAGCACCTGCCCGCAATGCGTCCCTTCCTCGGTCAGGAGATTCTCATAAGCATGAATCAGGGCGGATTGTCCCACGCTGGCCGCCGCCTGGCGTTCTTCGGCGGTGGTCTTCTTTTGCGCCCATCCCAGGTGACATTTTCCGGCACTGACGGAACCGGAGGAAACCAGTACGACATCAATGCCTTCGGCGCGAAGCTGCAGTATTTGCTGCACAAAGTTTTGCATGGCTGACAAATCCAATCGCTGTCCGTCTTGAGTCAGCAGACTGCTCCCGATCTTGATAACCCAGCGGCGTGCGCGCTTCTGTAGTACTGAGCGGCTGGGTACTACAGA
>JAKANW010000690.1 GCA_021823555.1 Chloroflexota bacterium | reverse complement strand
GGCCGCAGCGCGCACGTGCACGATCACCTGACCGCCATTGGGCGTGTACTTGATGGCATTCTCCACCAGGTTGTAAACCGCCTGATGCAGGAGCGCCTGGTCGGCCTCGATGATAGCGGGCAGATCAGGCGCGGTTTCCACTTTAAGCGTGATCATCTTCTGGTTGGCCTGCAATTGCAGCGCCCCAACCACACGCTCGATAATGTCTTGGACGGCCACATTCTCCACTTGCAGGCCAACGCCGATCTCAATGCGTCCCAGGTCGAGCAGATTGTTGACCAGACGCGACATATTTTCGACGCCGGAAATGATCTTGCGCACATAGCCTTGCTGCTGTTCATTGATCTCGCCCACCATCTCGAGCATGGTGGCATATCCGCGCATCAGCGTGAGCGGCGAGCGCAAGTCATGGCTGACCGTAGCAACAAACTCGGACTTCATCGAGTCCAGTTCCTTGAAGTGGGTGACATCCCGCAAAATGCAGACGCGGCCGACAGGCCGCCCCTCGGCCACAACAGATGAGGTCGTGGCAAGAAAGGTCCGTCCGCCGGGGAAAATGATCTCGGCAGATTGCCGTTCGCCAGACCCGGATTGCAGCAGGTCGAGCAGAGGCTTTTGTTCGATCATGTTTGCAATGGGCTGGCCTTCCCCTTTGCCAATCGTTTGTCCAACCACCCGCTCCGCGGCGGGATTGGCCAACATGAGACGGTTTTGCGGATCGATCACCAACACCGGGTCGGGCGTGGAATTGAGGATGGCCTCCAATTGCCGGCGGCTGGCCTCCACACTCAGGAAAAGGTGAGCGTTAGCGGTGGCCAATGCGGCCTGGCCCGCCAGCGTGGTCACGAAACGCGCATCTGATTCGGAGAACGTGCGCGTCTGATCGTAGGCGGCCCACATTACGCCGTAGTAGCGATTCTCATGGCGCAGGGCCACGGCCAGGAGCGAAGCGGGCTGGGGCAGGTTCGGGTCCAGGTCGAGCGTGCGGGTGCGGGATACATTCGAAAGAACGATGCGGTCCTGTTGCTGAGCTTGTTGCAAAATCTGTTTGTCGAGATGCGCGTACTTGTCACCCGCGGGACCAAGGCTGAAGCGCGACGGCAACTCAATGGAGGTCTTCGGCAGGATGGCTGGCGACAGCACCACGCGCACCGCGCTCGCACCAGTGGCCAATGCCGCTTCGAGGACAGGCTTGACGGCATCCTGCATTTCGAGGCTGGAGGCGACGCCCTGACTGACGGCCAACAGCCGGTTCAGTTCATCCAGACGGGCTTGCAAACTGGCGCGCATCTGTTCGAAGGCGCGTCGCAATTGACCGACCTCATCCACGCCATCGACCACCAACGGGTGATCAAGTTTGCCCTGCGCGATGCGATTAGCTTCTGCAGCAAGGTTTTGCAAAGAACCGGTCACCACGCGCAAGCCGACGCGCAGGGAAACGAGGGCGATGATCGCCAGAATAAGGATCATCACAGAAAGGGGCATGGCAATGCTGAGGGCCAGTTGCTGGGCCTGCCAAGCGGGAATGGTCAGCGCCACGGCCCAGTCGCGGCCCTCCACCGGCTGGTAATATACATATTCCCGCGTCCCATCGGGCGCGGTGTCGGTGGAGAAATTACCAACCGGCATACGCGGACCTGGATACATGCTCATCACCAGGCCTGGATTAGGATCGTACAAAATATTGCCGGCCTCGTCAATCAACATGCCCGTGCCGTTGGAATCTTCCATGCTTTTCAAACTGCTGATCAGGGGCTCAGTAAGCGGATTGGTCCCCAAGTCGGTGCGGCCGATGAGGACGCGTTTCACCTGTTTACTAGGGCCATCCACGATGCCGGCCATGAATGAAACGCGCGCTGCGCCGCTTCCATTCACCGGCGGAATGGTATAGATTTGGATCAGCACGCCGCTGGCCGCGATGGGCAATCCCGCCTCTTCTTCGGGGAACAGGCTAAAATTCGGGACAGAGCCGAGAGGATAGCCGCCCAGCACTGTCTTGGTGTTCACGTCCAGGACGATGAATTGGTCAAAATACGGACTGGAGCGCATCGCCTGAGCCAAAATGGAGGAAAGTTCAGGATCGGTGGAGGTCAGCAGGCGCGGATCGGTGGCAAGTTGCGAAACCAGGTTTTGCCCGGTTTCCAGGAAGAACGGCACACTTTGTGCGGCAGTCTGAGCAGTACTGCCCAGTCGTTCCTCCAACATGCGCTGTGCGGCCGCGCCTGCCACCACCCAATCGCCGATCAACAGGGTCAATAGAAGCAGGGAAATAAATGTACCGGTTCCATACAGGAAGCGCGTCTCGATACTTTTCTCGGTGGGCGAGGGTTGGAGCGGAAGAGTCCGGCCCCAAGCTGCCGGGAAGAAGCCCACCAGCAATTGAATGACCAAACCACCCAAAATTGCCTCGCCGCTAAAGGCCAGAGTAGCGACACCCGCGTTACTGAGGGAGTAGTCGAGGCGGACGGCTTGATTGCCATTGACGCTGAAAAATGTGCCGCCCACGTAAAACACGGTGTGCAGTGGAATTAGCAACAGCGCGGCGATGATTGGCTGGCGCAGCCAATTGTACAGGGCGGTGCGATACCGTTGGCGTACCAGCACAGAAAACAGGGCGGCAAGAAAAGCCAGTTCCACAATGCTGAACAGGCTGTGGGTATCCCACATACTGCGCAACAAGCCCGCGAACGCTCCTAACACTGCCGCGCCGATGGGGCCCAACGGACCGGCTGCCAGCATCCACGGCAGGGCGGAAAGCAGCATCATGGCTGGAGGGTAAGGTTCAGAGGGAATCCCCGGCAGGGGCAGGGCCGTCCCCGACGGCAAGCGAATACCTGCAAATAGATTTAAGAGCGGAACCAGGATGAAAAGCGCCAGGAAAATCCCCCAAAACCTGCCATTCAGAGGCGGCTGATAGAGCCTCCATCGGTAAATGACATACGCCGTAAACCCCAAGAACAGCAACCAAACCACCCACCCAAACGGAGAGGGCGCAGGCAGGTAAAAAAAGCCAGCCAGCAGGGTATCAATGAAA
>JAKANW010000689.1 GCA_021823555.1 Chloroflexota bacterium | reverse complement strand
CTGGGGGATGCGACCAAGCGAGAACATGACATAGCCGCCCAAGGTCTCGTAATTATCCTCGTCGGGCAGTTCGCGCAGGTTGAAGATTTCCTTGAAGTCATCCACATTGAGCATTCCGTCCAGCAGCCACGAGCCATCCTGGCGTTGGGTGGCTTGTGGCTCTTCCGTGCCAATGCCTTCCACGATCTCAGAAAGAATATCGTTGATGGTCACCAATCCCTGCACCGCGCCGAATTCATCCACCACCAACATCAATTCGGCTTTGCCGCCCTTGAACATTTCCAGGGCTTTCGACGCTGTGGCTGTCTCTGGGATGTAGATGGCTGGATGCAGGTTGTGCTTCAAATTGAGCTTTTCGCCCGCTAGGTTGGAGAGCAGCAGGTCGCGGGCGCGCACCACCCCCACCACGTTGTCCAATGTACCGTCGCGGACGGGAAAGCGCGAGTAGTGACTCTCGGCGATCTTTTGACGGATTTCTTCGGGAGTATCGTTGATATCCAGCCAGACGATCTCGGTACGCGGCGTCATCACCGAGTAGACGCGCTGGTCGCCAATGCGGAACACACCCTCAACCATGTCTTGCTCGGACTCCTCGAACACCCCGGCCTGCGTACCTTGATCGAGCAATACCTGTAATTCCTCTTCCGTGACTGGCGGCTCCAGAGAAGATTGTGCTCCTAAGAGGCGCAGCACGAAGTCAGTCAGCCCGCTCATCAGCTTCACCAAGGGTGAGAATATCTTGGAGATCACCAACATTGGGCCCGCCACCACACGTGCGATCCGTTCAGGGTTGTGCAGGCCGATACGCTTCGGAACCAATTCACCTAACCAGATGGTCAAGGTAGTGATGATTAACACCACAATGCCCAGCGCCATGGAATGCGCGTACGCCGCCAATGCAGGGATCTTCAGGAACTCTTGTTCCAGCGGACTTGCAATGGTTGCTCCGCCAAATGCGCCTGCCAGCACGGAGGTAAGCGTGATGCCAATTTGTACTGTCGACAAGAAAACGTTCGGGTTGTCCATGAGGTTGAGCGCCGCGGCCGCGGTCTTGTCTCCCTCATTGAGACGTTGTTGCAGGCGCGCCTTGCGCGATGCCACCAGCGCTGCCTCCGACATGGAGAGGATGCCATTGATCAAAATCAGCGCCGCGATAATAAGCATCTCATTCCAGGGACTATTCATGCGTTCTTACTTATCCTTCAACTTGTCTTCGATGTTTTTGATACGGTTATGAATTCGGATGAGCAGATAGATGATGATCGCTGGCGTTCCAATCGCCCACAGACAGATGATCGTGGAGACGAGCAATTCCGCAAAACCCATTGAATAAAACACGCGGACTCCTAAATCACCTCGATGCCCTGACCGGCTTGCACTTGACCAATCACCCAGGTAGGCTGATCCACTTGTGCGGCGCGTTCCTGGAAAGCGGCCAGCTTTTCCTGCGGAACGCTCAACAATAGACCGCCGCTGGTCTGTGGATCGAACAACAGCAGCTGCTCCTGCTCGCCCAGATGGGAGGCGAATTTAACCCGCGGCCCAAAATGCGCCAGGTTGTCGAATGCGCCGCCGGCAAAGCACCCTATTTGAGCATATTTTGGGGCGTGCCCAGCCAACGGGACTTGCGCATAATCAATAGATAGAGCGACGCTGGACGCATCCGCCATCTCCAAGCCATGGCCTAGCAAACTGAAGCCGGTGATGTCTGTTCCGCCGCGCAAGCTGAATTCCACGGCCAGTTCTGAGGCGGCCCGGTTCAGGCGTTTCATCCACTCGACCACCTCATTTACATCCGACGCCTCGGCCTTTTCCTGTTTCAAGGCAGTGGTCGTAACTCCAAACCCGAGCGGCTTGGTGAGCACCAACGCGTCGCCAACGCGCAGCCCGCGCTTGGTCAGCATGTGACGCGGGTCCACGAAGCCGATCACTACGAGGCCATACTTTGGTTCCTTGTCGCGCACGGTATGTCCGCCCGCGATGACCACGCCCGCCTCGTGCGATTTCTCCGCACCACCGCGCAAAATGTCCGCTGTGATCTCGATGGGCAGGTTATCGGGCATGGCGGCCACGTTCAATGCCAAGAATGGTTTGCCGCCCATGGCGTACACATCCGAGAGACTGTTGGCGGCTGCAATCGCGCCGTAGTCGTAGGCTTCATCCACCACCGGCGTGAAGAAATCGGTGGTGACCACCAACGCCCGCGATTCGTCGATCCGCCAGATGGCTGCGTCGTCCGGCCCGTCGAGGCCGACCAACAAATCGGGATAGTCCGCGGGCTTGAAAATATCTTGCAGGGGACGCAGAACCTGCGCCAGCGTTTCCGCATTTAGTTTCGATGCTCAACCCGCGCAACTTGATAAACTGGTCAGGCGGATCTGCCGGCCGGAGGGAAAAGTAGGATTCATGATTCTCCAAAAAATTTTTGGTCAGCGCCCCTCGTCAAGGGTCGCCTGAGGTGGAATGCTGATTCTTGGATAATGTCATTATAACCGTTCCAGCTTGCCCCGCTGTAATAACCGTGTTAACATCCGCACATGCCATCGGGAAAACTGCTCGAACGTTTTTGGGATGAACGACGCGCCAGCGTGCGGATCGCCTGCCCGCCGGGCCTGGTTCCTGCGCCTGGACAATATCTGCTCGCCTGCGATCCCGCCTCGGACTCACCTCTGGCGGTTCCCATTTTTTCGGCTGGACTCACCCTCGATGGTTTTCTCGCAGCCTCGCCCTTGCCGCGGGCCTGGCCTCCCGGCTTGACTCTCTCCCTGCGCGGACCGTTGGGACATGGATTCCACCTGCCCGCTGCGGCTCGAAAGGTGGCCCTGCTCGCGTTAGAGGAGAGGCCTGCGTCGTTGCTGTCACTGCTAGCCCCGGCCCTGGCCCAGAACGCGTCGGTGGCGCTGGTGTGCGACACGCCGCCCGATGACCTGCCCGCCGATGTAGAAGTCCAACCGCTGGCGGCCCTGCCCGAGGTGTACGCCTGGGCCGATTTTCTCGCGGCGCACGCGGCGCGTGAGTCACTGCCGACCCTGCGTA
>JAKANW010000688.1 GCA_021823555.1 Chloroflexota bacterium | reverse complement strand
GCTCCAACCAGACCTGATGATCGTGGATTACGACGACGCGAACATCAACCGCGAGGAATTCCTCAGCCGGTTTTTGGCCGGGGAATCATCCATGCGGGTGGTATTGGTCTCGCTCGGTTCCACCGAGCCGGTGGTGATTTATCACCGCGAGCGGATGACTTCGGCGCAGGCAGATGATTGGCTATCAGACCCGTGGAAGTAATTCCAACAACTCACTAGGAGATTGTGTATGCGACACTTCATTATTGTGGGCATCCTCGTCATCGTGGCCGCGTTCCTGACGTATGCGGGACTCGACGCGGCGCACTTGATGCCTGTGGAGGCGAGCGCGCAAGCCACCTCGATTGATTGGCTTTGGAACTGGCAGATCATTGCCATATCCTTTCTCTTCGCGCTGATCGTTGTCCCATTGTTATACAGCCTGTTTGTCTTCCGCCGAAAGAAAGGCGACAACAGCGACGCTGAGCACATCGAAGGCAACACTCCGCTGGAAATCACCTGGACGATCATCCCTCTCATCGTGGTGCTGGTGTTTGCCTATATGGGCGCCTACTCCCTGCGCGAAACCCGCCGCGTGGACCCCGAAGCGATGGTGGTGTTGGTGCACGCCCAGCAATTCTCGTGGAGTTTCGAATATCCCGAATTCGGCGGTTTTGTGACCGACGAGTTGCACTTGCCCGCCGACAGGCAGGTTCTGCTCCAGATGGATTCCAGGGATGTCATTCACTCCTTCTGGGTGCCCGAATTCCGCCTCAAACAGGACGTGGTTCCGGGTCGCGTGACCGAACTGCGCATCACCCCAACCCTGGACGGTTCCTACAAAGTCCGTTGCGCTGAATTGTGCGGGGCGGCTCACTATCGGATGGAACAAGCCGTGATTGTCACCAGCCAGGCGGATTTTCAACAGTGGGCCATGGAACAGCAAGCCGCCTTCGCCGCCGCGCAGACTCCCGAAGCCAAGGGCGAAGCGCTTGTCAAGGCGAACGGATGCCTGGGCTGTCACAGCGTTGACGGCTCGAAGTTGATCGGCCCCACCTGGAAGGGACTCTTTGGCTCGCCGGTCGCTCTCTCAGACGGGACCACCGTCACTGCGGATGAGGCGTTCCTCAAGGAATCCATCCTCGACCCGAAGGCGAAAATCGTCGCGGGGTTTGAGGCCGCCAGCCCCATGCCCGCATTCACCTCGCTCACCGAGGAACAAATTTCGTACATCATCGCCTACATCATGACGTTGAAGTAATTGCGCGGAGGAATCCACATGAAAAAATTCTTTTCGATCCCGCTCGTGCGCGGCCTGGTCGGTTTGATCGTTGGCCTGATCGTCGGCATTGGCATCGTTGCGGGGATTCGCCTGGCGATGGGGCTTCCCGCCACCGGTCATTACCTTGTCACCGAACACGCCTGGGTCTTTGGCGGCGCGCTTGGCACGCTGGCCTTTCTCGCCACGCACGGCGTGATGGGAGATTGGTTCAAATGGTGGCGCGGACAGGAAACGTCCGACCATCACGAGGATCCCGCCGGTTGGTTGAAGTATTTGGGCCCGTCACTTGATCACAAGGTCATCGGCATTCAATACACGGTCACCGCCCTCCTCCTGCTGGTCATCGGCGGGACCTTTGCGCTGATCTTCCGCACGGAACTCTCGTTTGAAGGAAAGCAATTCCTGGAGCCTGCGCAATACAACACGCTCATGTCCCTGCATGGCATGGTCATGATCGTCTCGATCCTGTTGGGCATCGCGGGCTTGATGAACTATCTCGTGCCGCTGTTGATTGGCGCGCACGACATGGCCTTCCCGCGCTTGAACGCCTTCTCATTCTGGATCGCCGTCCCCGCCGCGATCTGGCTGTTGATGTCCATGCCGCTCGGCGGCGTGGAAGCCGGCTGGACCGAGTATCCGCCTCTCTCAGCCAATCAGACGATCATCGGTCCGCAGATGTTCTTCCTCGGCGTGTTCGTGGCGGGCTGGTCTTCCATCCTTGGTTCGCTCAACCTGATCGCCACCGTCCTGCGCATGCGCGCCAAAGGCATGACCGCCTTCCGTATGCCGATCTTCGTCTGGGCGGCCATTGCCACCTCCATCATCTCCCTGACCGCCACACAGTTGATCGGCCTCTCATTCCAAATGGTGATGTTCCAGCGCTTGTTCGGCATGGGTTTCTTTGACCCGAACAAAGGCGGCAATCCCGTTCTCTTCCAGCACCTGTTCTGGTTCTATTCACACCCGGCCGTGTACGTGTTCATTCTGCCCGGCCTCGGCGTGGTCTCTGAACTTCTGCCTCCGTTCGTTCGCAAGCCGCTCTTCGGCTACAAGTGGATCGCCATGTCCTCGCTGGGCATTGCGCTGGTGGGCTTTTTGGTTTGGGCGCACCACATGTTCACCTCGGGCATGAACGAGTACCTGCGCGTCCCGTTCATGTACAGCACCCTGCTCGTCGCCATTCCGACCGGCGTGAAATTCTTTTCGTGGGTCGCGACGATTTGGAAGGGCAAGATTCCCTCCGCCCCGATGCCATCCGCTTTCCTGTTCGTGGTCGGCGCGATCGTGGTCTTCCTCATGGGCGGCTTGACCGGCCCCCCCAACGCAACCGTCTCCACCGACTTACACCTGCATGACACCTACTGGGTCGTTGGTCACTTCCACGACACGCTCTTCGGTGGATTTGTCTTCCCGTTCTTTGCGGCTTTGTATTACTGGTTCCCGAAAGCCACGGGTCGCCGCCTGAACGAGACGCTGGGTCGCTGGCACTTCTGGTTGATGACTCCTGCGTTTTTCACCCTCTCGCTGTTGATGATGCGCGTTGGCTTGCTCGGTATGCGCCGCCGCATCTTCGACTACGACCCAAATTTGGGTTTCCAGCCCTACCACATCATCATGACCATTGCGGCATTTGCCATCGCTCTCTCGGTCTTGATCTTCATCATCAACCTGGTCAAGAGCATCAAGAACGGCGAACCGGCCGAAGGCAACCTCTGGAACTCACGCTCGCCCGAATGGCAGGTGCCTTCGCCCATGCCCGCTCACAACTACGAGACC
>JAKANW010000687.1 GCA_021823555.1 Chloroflexota bacterium | reverse complement strand
CCCGATGGCAGCCTATGCCGCAGTGACCGAACACATCAAGGTCGGCTCAGGCGTGATCAACAACTGGACGCGTAACATCGGTCTGCTCGCCGCCACGCTCCTGACGCTTGACGATCTCGCGCCTAATCGAATCATCTGCGGCATCGGCGCGTGGTGGGACCCGCTGGCGCAGAAAGTCGGCATCACGCGCAAGAAGCCATTGACAGCCATGCGCGAGACCGTTGAGGTTTTGCGCCGCCTGCTCAATATGGAGCGTGTGACGTTTCATGGAGAGTTTCATCAGGTCACGGACATCGAACTCGATGTGGTGCATGGACGCCGCGAACCGCGCAACGTCCCAATCATGATCGGCGCAACTGGCGACCAGATGATGGAGTTGGCCGGCGAGATTGCCGACGGCGCCGTGCTGAATTACTGCGTCGCGCCTGATTACAATGACAAGGCCATGGAGTTGCTCCAGAAGGGACTCGACAAGTCTGGCCGCAAGATGGAGGATTTTGACCGCCCGCAATTGATCGTGTGCTCGGTGGATGAAGACCATGATAAGGCCGTGGATGACACGAAGATGCTGCTCTGTCAGTACCTGGCGCAACAGCCGCATATCGCCAAGGCATCCAACGTGTCAGATGATGTAATCCACGAGATCCAATCCATCCTCGGCTGGCCCGCGACGAAGGAACAGATTCGGAAGGCCAAGGACCTGGTCCCAGACAGCCTCGTCCACAAGATCACCGCATCGGGCACGCCTGAAGAGGCAAAGGCCAAGGTGGAAGAGTACAAGAAGCGCGGATGCACCTGTCCCATCCTGTATCCGGTGGGCGGCAATTTCAAATTCCTGATCGACACGTTCGCCCAGAAATAACCAGGTGTGAAAACCAGGCTTCTTGAAGAAGCCTGGTTTTTCTATTGGGCGGCGGAGAAAACCTCCGCGTGTGCATCTTTGTATTGACACGGGTATACGTGTATGGTAAACTACCGCCCGCTCGATTAAAAACTGGTCCCGTGGTGTAGCGGTTTAACATGCGGCCCTGTCAAGGCCGAGATCGCGGGTTCGAATCCCGTCGGGGCCGCCAGTAGAAACAACCTGGAAATCCAGGTTGTTTTTGTTTTTCGCAAGGGGATACTAGCGGCGCTAGCCCCATTTCAAAATCAAAGCGCCGGCCACGGCGCGGGCAATGCCGAAAATGATCAACGCCGTGAAAAGACCGGTCCATTCGCCGATGGCGGGACCGATGAATGAACTGGCAAGGATGGCGGCGTTGAGCGCGATGTTGTACCATGCGAGGTGCGAAGGCCGGTCGGCGGGAGGGATGCGCTCGAGGATGTAGTTGGC
The DNA here is from genome assembly GCA_021823555.1 of Chloroflexota bacterium. The sequence continues at coordinate 1,706 of JAKANW010000687.1, read as the reverse complement.
GTAAGCCCCGCCAGCCAACGCCCAGGTGAATCCGCCAATCAGGGACACAAGATAGTATTGCCACACGTTATGCGACAAGGCCAATAGCAACGGATAGGACGCCATGCCGACCATGCCCCACCCGGTGACGCGCTTGTGCCCGAGTTTGTTGACGATCCGATGCAGTTGCAGGGATCCGATCAATACGGTGAGATAGTAGAGCGCTGTGCCGATGCCGATGTTGTTGTCATTGAGTTGCAGGACGTTGACGTTGTAGAGCGGGTAGATCGGATTGCTGACGTAGTGCGCGAGGTGGAAGATCAGGAGCAAAACCAGCACGCGGCGGAACGGACCGCGCAAGATGTCGAGGCGCATGGCGGAGGTCAGCCCGGAGGAGGATTCGGCCTGCGAGGGTGAACCCGCTTCGGGTTTGTCCAGAGCGCCGCCGGAGGGCGGAGTCGGAGGCGGGGTGGTGTCGTCCGGATGGGGGCGGACAAAGTAGAGGTGCAGACTGCTCATCACCGCGCCAAAAAACCCGAGGGCAAACACAACCTGGTACCCAGTGGGAAAGGTCATGGTATTGAGCAGGTATCCGCTGGCGAGCGAACTTGCCATGTAAGCCAGCGCAAAGACCACGTTGCGATTCCCCGCCACAAGGGCGCGATATGGGACCGGCACCGCCTCAGCGAAGAGAGCGTTGAACCCCACGCCCAGCGGCGCGAGCGGAATGGCCATGAGGAACGCAAGCACGATCAATGCCCAGATCTGTCCCTGCGCGTCGAAGAGCCAGGGAAGCGGAATCCACAGGGCGTAACCGAGGCGGTAATAGACCGAGGCGCCAAAGACGGCGCGGTTGATGTCGCGCTGTTCCACCCAGCGCGCGGAGGGAATGGCGATCAACAGGTTGACCACTGCTGAGGCCGCCGCAATGAGGCCAATCTGCAGGCCCGAGGCTCCCAGCCGCGCGGCGTAGACATTGAGAAAGGAAACCGCCGAGCCGCTTAGAACGCCGAACCAGCCAATGTCGAAGTAGAGATGGAGGAAGGTCGCGCGATATTGCCGAGGCACGTCGCTATGACGAAAGAGACGATGGAGCATGGGATGGAATTATAGTACAGGTTGTTTTCAGCCCCGCGGACTACCGCGCAATGCCCCCCAGTTGATTGTCACAAACAAAACATGAACCACATCACTGGACGTGGCTTTTTACTTGGGTTATCCTTGTCCACGCTAGACCGACCAGTCGGTCTAGCGTGAAAACCATGACAAACACCTCCCTCCCCCAGGAAACCCGCGAGCGCATCCTCGAAGCGGCGGTCAACGTCTTTGCCAGCAAGGGCTACCATAACGCCAAAGTGGACGATATCGTGGCAGAGTCGAACACGTCCAAAGGGTCGTTCTATTTTTACTTTCCCAGCAAACAGGATATTTTCCTGGCCCTGGTGGACACCTTCGCCGATCTGCTGGAAAACCGCCTCCGCTCCCGCCTCCAGGCTGAGACTTCGGGCGTGGCGCGCGTGGACCTGGCCTTACGCACCTGCTTCGAGATCTTCGGCCAATATCGCGGGCTGGCAAAGATCGCGCTCGTGCAAGCCACGGGGTTGGGGCTGGCCTTCGAGGAAAAACGCCGCGCCGTCAACGAACGCTTCATCCGGATCATCAAGGAAAATTTGGATGAGGCCGTCGCCGACGGGAGCATCGCCGCGCTGGATACCGAAGTCGCGGCC
>JAKANW010000686.1 GCA_021823555.1 Chloroflexota bacterium | reverse complement strand
CCGCCGTGCTTACCGACATGCCCACCGCGCCCATGTTGAAATACCCCATGAAGTTTTCCTGGCTGATGCGCAGGACTTCCTGCATTTGTTTGCGCTCCGCCAGTTCGTGCTTCAATTGGGTGTAGAGGTTGGCGTTATCCAAAACGAGGGACACCATTTGCGCCAGTTGTTGGGCCGCAAAGATCTCTGTTTCACTGAACGGTTTGTCCGGCTCTTCCCGCGAGAAGTTGATGGCGCCGATGACGCGCTCGCGCTGATGGATGGGGATGATCGCGATGGCGTGGATGGGGAAGTCATCGAAGAGTTCGCGGCGATTCGCCCAGGCGGAATAATCCTCCAGGATGGCCGGTTGCCCCGTTTCAATGGCCTGCCAGCTCAACCAGCCTCCCTCTCCGCGCCGCATTCGATCGCCTCTCTGGAGCGGTTGTCCCGGCGTGACCGCATGGGTGACCAGCAAGTCGGGTTCTTCGAGCAGGTCAATGCTCACGTGCTGCGCGTTCAACAAACTGCCGATTCTGGGCAGGAGTGTTTGCAGGATATCCTCCACCTCATGGCGGTTGACCAGGTCGAGCATGGTCTGTTGGAGGGTGGCTAAAACGCTGGTCCGGTTCCGCAGCGCTTCTTCCACTTGTTTGCGGTTGGTGATTTCATGTATCACCACCAGATGACCGTACACCGAATTGCGGCTGTCCAGGAGGGGGGTGCTTTGCGCGACGTAACTCTTGTCGCCGATGTTAATATCCAATGGCCCTTTCCCGGATGGCTCCATAAGCAGGGCGGCGATCGCGGGCGCGCGCTTCAGGACCGACGCCTGGGCGGGACTCCACAAGTCGTTTTGGTTGACCCCGAAGATGGCTCGCGCCGCCGGGTTGAAATCCGCCAGGCGTCCCTGACCGTCAATGACCAGGATGCCGTCTTTCATTTCATCAATCATGACATTGCGCGCGGTGGGGACGATCTCCATGAAGCGCGAGCCGTGAAGCGCGAGGAGGAACAACACGCCTGTGATCGAGAAGGTGATGGAAGACCAATCCACGCCGGGGACGTTGAACGCATCCCATAGATAAAGCAGGTTGCTTGCCACAGGGACGAGCAATGCCATGAGCATCAGCCGCGCCTGCCGGCGAGGCAATTTCGTTCCTGTGATTGCCACCTGAAATAGATTCCCCGCAATGATGAAGACCAAAAGATAGCCGCTGAGCGCGACCCAGGTGAAGCCGGGCCCATGCTCGAAATCAACAGCGTTATTCTGTTGTGGCGTGAACGCGGTCCAGACCCATCCGTGCAACTCGTTGGTCCATGTGAGCAGGATGCTGGAGACAGGGATAAAGATAAGGAGGAATTTGACCTGAATTTTTTCCAGCCAGGTCTCATGGCCCGCGTATACCATGGCAAAGGCGGTCATCAATGAAAGCGCGGGAAGGTACCCCGCCATTTCCAATTTCGCGAAGAAAACCTTGAGGGATATCGGCACGGCGGCATAGTCCAGCGCCGCCATCAAGGTCCAAAAGACAATTGCCATCATGGCCGTTGCGAAGTAAACGCCGCCCTTTGTCCTGCGCCGCTGCCATGCCGTGTACGCGGAGAATGCGTTCACTGTTGTGGCAATGAGGATGATGCCGCTGATGCTGGTAAATTCAAACATCGAGTTTTCCTGATGTGTGATTGTAACCTTTTCCAGCCAGGATTGCGCGTCCTGATTTTAAAACGAACAGGCCTCCCGGATGGAAGACCCGTCGCATGGAAACGGTTGGGTTTTTGGTATGACTGCGCACGGTCCGGCGCTAGGAGCGTCTTTTACGCTGTGGGCGTGGCGGGCGTTTTCTATCATGTCCACCCAACCTTGCACTTGACCTCTTGCATCCGTCAGCCGACGTTAGAGAACGTCTCCCGCGCCGGGGGGCGTACTGGGCGCTCTCTGGCGCACTTTTGCAAGAGGTCTACTGTAATGACAGCGAGCGCCGGAGGAAACGCCGTTTTAGTGATGATGTCCCTCGTGCGCGTGGCCGTGGTCCAGTTCCTCCCCCGTCGCGTCGCGCAGGCTGACGACTTTTACATCGAAGTGCAGTTCCTTGCCCGCCAACGGATGATTCAGGTTGAGATGGACGATCTCCTCCTCCACGCTTTCGATGCGGGCATACATGGGATGCCCATCGGGGGTGGTGAGTTCCATTTCCACGCCGGGCTTGAGCGGCATGTCCGCGGGGAATTCACTGCGAGGCACATCCACATAGGCCTCCTCGTTCTCCTCGCCATAGCCGTCCGCGGCGGATACGATCACCTTCTTGCTTTCGCCCACCTGCATCCCCTCCACTTCACGTTCGAGACCGGGGATGATGTTTGCCGCGCCGTGCAGGTATTGCAAAGGGTCGCCGCCCGCCGAAGAGTCTACCACCTTGTCATCCACACGCAGGGTGTATTCCAATGAAACGATCTTGCCGTTTGTTACTGTTGTCATGGGTTCTCCTTGTTCTGGCTGGACGCCAGGAAACGCGCCGATTGTACCTTTGATTTGAACAAGATAGGCTGCGAATTAAAAATTGTGTGCGCGCAAACCATGGCAGTGGAACAAGTCTATGGACTTGTTCTGCAGGCCGCAGGTGATAACCTTTGCGTGCACACTAAAAATTTGACCTCTTGCATCAGTCAGCCGACGTTAGAGAACGTCTCCTGCGCCAGGGCGTACCGGGCGCTCTCCAGCGCGCTTTTGCAAGAGGTCTATTAAGTCCCGCCTCTCGACGGGACTGACTGATCACCGATCACTATTTACTGATTACTTGTCTTGAATTTCCGCGGCGCGCAGGGTGTTCGCCATGAGCATGGCAATCGTCATCGGGCCGACGCCGCCGGGGACGGGGGTGATGAAGCCCGCCACTTCCTTGGCCTCTTCGTAGTTCACGTCGCCGACCAGTTTCTGGCGCGGCTTGCCGGTCTTCTGGCTGATGAGTGGGGTGCCGTCTTCGTTGAGCAACGGGATGCCGTTGATGCCCACGTCAATCACTGCCGCGCCGGGCTTGATCCAATCGCCGCGTACCATCTCGGC
>JAKANW010000685.1 GCA_021823555.1 Chloroflexota bacterium | reverse complement strand
TCATTCACGATTCACAAGGAGAATCCCATGACTGAAAAAATGGCCGTCGTCTGCAATGGCGACACCCCGGCAAGTATCATGCCGACATTGATCTTCTCGACATCCGGTCTTTCTCTGGACTATGAAGTGCACATTTTCATCTGCCCGGCGGGCGCGCGCTGGATGCTCAAAGGCGAGTTGGAGAAACTCGGCACGCCCAAAGGTATGCCGAATCCCGTCAAACTCTTCAACGACATTCTTGAACTGGGCGGCGAGATCGTATTCTGTGAACTGGCATTGGAGAACAAGGATATCAAGCCCGAAGACCTGCGCGATCCGCGCATCAAGATCAAGAAAGCTCCGCCGTACCTGATGGATGTGCAGGGCGCAGCCCAGACCTACGTGTTTTAGTTCAACCCGCTTTTAGAAAAGAGCAGGCCAGACAGTAATCGTTGTCTGGCCTGCGTTTTTTAACCCACAATTCCTATTTGCCGCGTTCAGGTAACCGCAACAGGTCGGCATTTTCGGGCGCGTGGATGAAACTCCAAAAGACGTCGCGCGGACGGTAGGCGTCGCTGATGCGCTTCCTGACCATGTAAATGGTACGCTGTAATTGCAATCCATCCACAGGGACCGCAGCCACCGCGCCACGTTCCAAAGGATACGAAGCCGCCAGTTCAGAGACGAAGGCAATGCCATACCCCGCAGCCACGGTCCATACTGTGGCCTCTGCATTGCCTAGTTCCATGAAGATATCCAAATCTTCCAAACTAATGTCATGCTTAGCCAATTCTTCCAAGACGACGCGCCGCGTTCCAGACGTTGGCTCCCGCAAAATCATTTGTTCTTCCAAAATCTCGGACGGTTCAATGGAAGAACGGTGTGCCCAGCGATGGTCAGGCGGGACAATCAACGTGATCCTATCGCGAAAGAACTCCTGCGTTTCCAGGTTTGGGTCGTTCACCTCCCGGCTCAATACACCCAAATGAGCACCCCCATCCAGGAGATCAAGAGAAACTTTTTCGGAGGCACAGGCCGGGATCCGTACCAGGATACCTGGATAACGCTGGCGGAAGCGGGCTGCCAATTGAGGCAGGATATATTTCCCGGCCGTAGTACTGCACGCGATCCGAAGCTCGCCTGCCACCTCGTGCAACGACGACATCATCGCCTCAAGTGTGGCGGTATCGTGCAGCAATCGGCGCGCCCACGGCAGCAACAGTTGGCCAGATTCTGTCAGGCGTAATCCCGTGCTGCTTCTTTCAAAAAGCAGGGATCCCAATTCCTGCTCGAGCATTTTAATTTGATGACTCACAGAAGGCTGGCTGAGATGGAGTTGCTTGGCCGTTTCAGAGAAATTCAAATTTTCTGCTGCGCATAAAAATGTTTCGATTTTTTGAAGATCGATCATCTTGACTCCGATCTGTAGATTCTAAAACCGATACAAGAATACTTTGAAATTGGTTTTGAAGTCAAGCTGGTTTTTAAGGTCATCGTTGTCATGAAAAATGGAATCAAGAAGCCGTCACGCCAATGTGACGGCTTCTTGATTTACGAGGGATTGCTACTGTCCAACTTGCTTCACATCCCCGGCGCCGCTGATGGATTTGCTCACAGTAGGGGAGCCGTAGTAATTGATCGAGCCCGCACCGCTGATCTTGGCGTCCAATTGCTTTTCCACGCGCAGGGTGGCTGTGCCCGCACCGCTGATCTGGATGTTGGCTTCCTGGCTGGTCAGTTCATCTCCGCTGAAATCACCCAGCCCGCTGATGTTCAAATCAACTGTATCCGTCGAGCCGCTGGCGGTGATTTTCCCCGCGCCGCTTAGATGGGCGGTCAACTCTTTCAGGGCGAGCTGGTTTAAAACGAGGTCGCCCGCGCCGCTTAGGGAGATGTCGAGCGCATCACCTTTGAGACCGTTGACGGTCAACTTACCAGCGCTGGAGAAATCGATGTTATTCAAATTCTTGACCGTGATGGTGATTTTGACCGGTTGCGTGGGGTTGACGCGTTTGGCAAAATTTATCTCGCGATCTTCGATGTACAGCGTGCCCGAGCGCACATCCGTGATCAACTGCGGCAGGAGGTTGTCTTCCGCCGCAATGGTCAGGGATTCGGTTTCGCCCTGACTGATGACGATTTCTGCCGGGAAGCGAATCTTGATTTCGTCGAAACCGGACACTTTGCGCGTCTCGTTGGCGATCTTTCCAGACCCGCGCACGCCGCCCGAAAGGTTATAGTTGAAATTACTCCAACTCGGCGCTTTGTCCCAGCCGATTTGCGGGGCATACACGACGGCCGCCGCCGCGCCGATTACCACCAACGCCGAGACCAGCATCCCCGCCGGCCGCCACAAACTGCGCAGGATCAAGCCCACGCCGAGTGCGATCAACACATACGGCCAGATGTAAGCCAGCGCCCATAGGTTCGTGCCGGGCATGCGCCCCATGCTGATCAACAGCCATAGGATGCCTGCCGCGATCAAAGTGAGCGGCCAAAAAAGTGAACGATACTCTTTCATGTTTCCTCCAAAAAATTAATTACATGCCCGAAGAAATGCCGTTCGAAGAATCCCCATTTTTCTTCGTAGGTAACAAGCCTGTGCGCCGGAAAACCAGATACAAGCCTAACAGGATTAAGGCGATGGGGAAGATATATTCCGAAAGACCCGTCGAACGGAAGATCAGGCCTTCAAAGAACGCGCCGAAGATGATGAACAGGATGACGCCGATGCGCAGAATGCGCATACCACTGTCACGTTGGGCTGGAATTCCGCCCCAGATGCCCATAATGTAGATGCCCAAGCCCACCGACATCAGGATCACTGTCCAAGCATAGGCCCAGCTCTCCCAATGATGGGTCAGGTTCTGCACGAACATCATCAAGCCAATGACCGTGATGATCGAACCGGGAATGGCGAGCGCCGCGGTGGACTTTCCGCCGGCGGCCATGCCCACGAAGAATATGGCCCCGACACCAATGATGATGAATGGCCAGTAGGTTCCCCAGAAGTCAAAGCCTCTGAAAATTTGCGACACGAGCGCCAGGATGCCAAAGACGATCAG
>JAKANW010000684.1 GCA_021823555.1 Chloroflexota bacterium | reverse complement strand
TACGCTGGTTATCCTCGAGCACCCAGAAGTACGGCGACCCCAGCCAATCCAGCGGCATACGCCAATCGAGATGGCGATGCGCGTGGGTTTCAAAAAAAATCAGGCTGGAAAGAGCCTGATGGTCGCGTGGGTCCGCCGTACGAACCTGGAGATGCAGATCGATCATGGCAGGAAACGAAGGAAGAATTTAAGAATGCGTTCGAAGAAATTGGGCTTTTCGCCCGCGCCCAGCGACCCGAGCATGTTCAAGGCCGTTTCGTTGAGTTTGCCTTGCTTGAGGCGGATGGCGGCAGCCGATTTCAACACCATCGAACGCAGGTCGCCTTCCCCGATCTGACCAAAGAGGGCGGCGGCGCGTTCGTAAAGCTGGATGGCCTCCTCGGTGCGTTTGAGAGCATCCAGCGCGGCGGCCTGGTTGCCCAGCGACATGGCCTGCCGTTTCACATCCTGCGCGTCTTCGAAAATTTTATCGGCGCCGGTCACCGCGGCCAGGGCCTCCTGCGGACGGTTGGCGTGCAGCAGAGCCACGCTCAGGTTGTTTTGCATTTCCGCGGCGTGCAGGCCGTCGTTGACAAGGGTATATCCCTGAGAGGCCTGTTCGAAGGCGTGCACCGCCTGGGCGTACTGTCCCGCCGCAAAGGCTCGCTTGCCTTCTTCTTCAAATTCATGAGGTTCTTGGGCCATGATAGGAAAGTCATTCCTCATTGGGGTGAGGGTTAAAAGGTAATGTCTAGCAGGTCTTCGGCCACCGAGCGCAGACGTTCCGTGGACATGTTGCTCAATTTGCGCGCTAATTCCAAATATGGCACGTTGACCGGCTGGCTGGCAAAGGTGCGCAAATCGGCAGGCAGTTTGAGAAAATCGCGAATAGCCTTCTGCTCCGCCATCCACTGGCCGACCGGACCGTTCTGATCGAACAAAGAGTCCACGCGTGCATCTAGCGCATCCATCAGGATTTCAAGATCGGGCACCGGGATCGGGCGTTCACCCAACTCATAGGCTTTGATATTGCTGGATTTGAGGCCGGTGCTTTGCGCCAATTCCCGCACCGATATGTTGGCCTTCTCGCGCTCCTGGCGCAGCAACGCGCCAATCATGCGCTGACGCACCAACAGCAGGCGCGGCAGGTCAAGCGGGGCAATAGGCGAGGCATCATCGGAAATGGCTTCGTTGCCCCAGAAATGGTTGAGGGGAAGTTTGAGATAGTAGATCAGCACTTCGAGTTCTGGCAAGGAGGGCGAACGCCGCCCTTCCTCGTACGCCTTAAAGATGCTTGTGGTCACTCCAACGGCTTCCGCACATTCCGCAATGGTCTTGCGCGAAGCCAGGCGTGCGTCACGGATGAGAACGCCTAATTTTTTTGTGCGAATGGTTATTTGTGATCGAGTATCCATGGCATATCCTTGCGCGCGTCGAATCTAGCTGGATTATACTGCCTATTGCAGAAATCCCTGCATCCCCATGGTCCTACCCTCTCGAAATTAATTTTTGCGCGCTCAACGTCGCGGCTGTCGGCCGAGCATTTCGCCCAGATTTGCTCCGAACACCTCGGGGCCAAGTTTGATGCCGGCCGCCTCAAGACGCGGCATGAAGAGCGGACGGATGCCGGTGGGTTTAAGTTCACCCAAAATTTTACCGCCTTGTGCCACGCCGGTCTGTTCGAATTTGAAGATGTCGGTCAACACCACCGTGTCGCCTTCCATGCCAGCCACTTCGGAAATGGCGGTCACTTTGCGCGAGCCGTCTTTCAGGCGCGATTGCTGGACAATTAAATCCACTGCCGAGGCGATCTGCTGGCGGACCACCTTGAGGGGTAAGTCCATGCCAGCCATCAGCACCAGCGTTTCGAGGCGGGAGATGGCGTCACGCGGCGAGTTGGCGTGAACGGTGGTCAGGGAACCATCATGGCCGGTGTTCATGGCCTGAAGCATGTCCAATGCCTCGCCGCCGCGGCATTCGCCGACCACGATTCGGTCCGGGCGCATACGCAAGCAATTACGTACCAGATCGCGGATGGTGACCGCGCCGCGTCCATCAATCGAGGCGGTCTTGGTTTCGAGACGCACGATATGATCCTGCTGAAGTTGGAGTTCGGCCGCGTCTTCCACAGTGACGATCCGCTCGTCTTCGGGAATGAAACCCGAAAGCACGTTCAACAGGGTGGTCTTGCCGGAACCGGTGCCGCCGGAGATGACGATGTTGAGCCGCGATACCACACAGGCACGCAGAAATTCCGCCATGATCTGGGTTAACGATCCGAATTCCACCAGTTGCAGGGCGGTGAGTTTGTCCTTGCGGAATTTGCGGATGGTGATGGAGGAGCCGTCAATCGCCACGGGCGGAATCACCGCGTTCACGCGTGACCCGTCGGGCAGACGCGCATCCACGGTGGGGCTGTCATTGTCGACGCGGCGGCCAAGCGGGAAAATAATTTTTTCGATCACGCGTAATACATGCGCATCGTTCTCGAATGTGATCGGTGTTTTGGTGAGCTGGCCTTTTTTCTCGATATACACTTTTTTAGGGCCATTGACCATGACCTCGCTCACGTCGGGGTCATCGAGCAGCGGCTGAATCGGACCATATCCAAGCACTTCGTCCAGCACATCCTTGGTCAACTGCTGGCGCATGGCGTCGGGCAGCTTCAGTTGAGCACGCTCATAAATATCGTTGATGCTCTGCATGACGAATTCTTTTTGTTTGGCAATCGGAATGTCTTGACCCTCGATGGCTTGTGAAAGATTCTCGATCAAGTAGTGCTTGAACTTGATCATGTCTGCGGCGGTCAGACCGCTGGCCCCGGCTGCATTGCGCAACATAGTTAATCATTCTCCTTTTCTTGCGTCGACTCCAGGGGCATGGCCCAAACGATTTGGGACCGCTGGACTGCCAGGAAATTACTGTGATGAATTTCCTTTCCTTCCACATCAAGAATGGAGGCTTCCGTCACAGCCAGGAATGGTTCATTGCGGTCAAGTTCATTCTTGAGACGCTCATCCGGGCGGATATGCACCTTTCCACGAATTAAGTGCGTGGTGGTCTGCAC
>JAKANW010000683.1 GCA_021823555.1 Chloroflexota bacterium | reverse complement strand
CGCCGTTTTCCACGTCCACCAGGATGAAGTAGGGGGCGTGCCCAAAGTGCTGCGCGACCATGCTATCCAGGCCATTGTTGTTTTCAGCAGTTACTACGATTTTCATTTCAAGACTCCTGATTGATAATTTTTTCCAGTTCATCCGCCATCACAAAATCTTCGACGGCGACTTCCTGCGATGTCACGCCGGGCACGTTCGCCACGGCGGCCTTGATGTCCAACGCCAGCGTCACTGCGATTGGACACACGAATGACGACGGGCGGAACGTATACCGCACCTTGCCGAGCGCGTCCGCCCATAGATTTTCCACGAGCCGCATCCGCACCACATCCGTGTTGGTCTCGGGGTCAATGACGGTTTTCAGTTTTTCCAGGATGACGCCTTCCAGCGTGGACTCGCTCATGCCTTCGTCTCCTCCAGCAGGGATTGGACGACGCGTTCCCAGACCGCGGCGATGGCAACGCTGGAGGGGGCTTCTGGCTGGAAGGCGGTCACCGCCTCGCCCGCGACCATCGCGGTTGCCACCGACAAATCGAACGGAATCCTCCCGACAGTTTCGATCCCGTTTCCGCGGCAGAACGATTCGATCTCATCCGCTCCCGTGGGATAAATATCCGCTTTGTTGATGCATACCATCGCCCGCACACCAAAGTGCTGGACGGTTTGCAGAATGCGGCGCATGTCATGGACACCCGAAACGGTTGGCTCGGCCACGATCAGCGCGAGGCTCGCGCCCGAGACCGCCGAGATGACGGGACAGCCGATCCCAGGCGGCCCATCCACAATGACGAGCTCGCGGTTCTCGTCCAACGCTTGCAGGCGAGCGCGTTGCTTGACGAGCGTCACCAATTTGCCAGAATTCTCCTGTCCTGGGAATAAATTTGCGTGATAGAGCGGTCCGTAACCGCTTTCGGAAAAATAGAATTTTCCTGCCACCTGCTCGTGCATCGAGATGCTTTGCGATGGGCATTGATAGACGCACGCCGCGCAGCCATCGCAGGCGATGGGATCAACCGTGTACAAACCGTCAACGTAGTTAATTGCATCAAAACGACACACCGTTTCACAGTCGCCGCACGAGGCGCAGGTATCCTGATCGATCACGGCCACCTTGCCGCCTTTGAAATCCTGCTGTTCGAGCAAACGCGGCTGGAGGACGAGTTCCAAGTTGGCCGCGTCCACATCGGCATCCGCCAAAATGACTTTACCCGCCAGTCCGTTTTGCGAAGCAAGATGGGCAAAGGCCGCCGTGACACTGGTCTTGCCGGTGCCGCCTTTTCCGCTGAGGATGATCAGCTGTTTCATGCCGTCACCCTCGCGGTGATAGTCTCGAGCATGACGCGGAACGCGGCGCGGTATTCGGGCGCAGCCTCCACCAACGTCTTGCCGCTGGCAATCGCCTCGGCGAAGCGACGCTCCATCGGGATCCGCATCAGGATAGGCAGGTTATGTTCGGCGCAATATTTTTCAACCGCGTCGTTGCCGATCCCATCGCGGTTGATGACCACTCCAGCAGGGAGGTTCAACTCGCGGGCGATGCTTATCACTTGTTTCAGATCATGCATGCCAAAGGGGGTTGGTTCGGTAACGAGCAGGGCAAAGTCCGCACCGCGCATGGTCTCGACCACCGGGCAGGACGCGCCGGGAGGCGAGTCGCGAATTTCCACGTCATTGCGACCTTCGGGAAGCAATCCCCCCGTTTGACTTGTAGATTGCTTTGCCGTTGTCGCTCCTGGCAATGACGGAGTAACATCCCACTTTTTCAACTCACGGATAATTGGCACGGCCATTGGCTCGCCGACGTTCATCACGCCTTGGGAGAAATCCACGCTCGCAGACGTCGCGCCGCGCTCCAGCACACCCATCACATCCAGCCGCTCGCTGATGGCTTTTTCGGGACAAACCAGCGTGCAACTTCCACAGCCGTGACACAACTCCGGAAAGATCAATATCTTCTTGCCGATGACCGCGATGGCGTGATATTCGCAGACTTCGGCGCATTTGCCGCAATAGGTGCAGTGCGCCTCGTCTACGACGGGGAGCAGGATGCCGACTTCCTTGCGTTCCTCCATCGTTGGGCGGAGAAAGAGCGCGGCGTTGGGCGCTTCCACGTCACAATCGAGAACATGCACCGACGCCTGTTCCGCGGCGGCAAGCGCCAGGCTGGTAGCGACGGTGGTTTTGCCCGTCCCACCTTTTCCGCTGGCGACGACGATGCGCATTATTGGCGGCCTCCGTGATGACCGGCGTGTGTGGCGGTTTCGGCTTTTTGCAATTTGCCGGCTTTGAACAACTCCAGCACATTGGCGGCGGTCAAGTTATCGCCCGTGGGAGCGAGGTACATTTCAATCCCAGCGGGGGAGAGTGCATCGAAGGCATTCGGCCCGTACGCACCGCTGATCACGGCTTGCGCGCCGAGTTTAGCTACGAATTGCGCCGCCTGTACGCCCGCTCCTCCCGAAGCGGCGAGCGCCGGATTCTCGTGGTAGGTCCACTCGCCGGTTTCGCTGTCCACGAGACAGAAAGCGGCCGCGCGCCCGAAGCGCGGGTCGAAGGGGGAGTCGAGTTTGTTGCCAGAAATGGAGATGATGAGTTTCATGATGATTGGTGATGAGAGAGTGATTGTGCAAGAGAACTTGCGGATTCAATGTTATTGGGCTGGAATCCAGAAGTTCTAACTTCTGGATTCCAGCTTTGCTACTTGTTCTGCCCGATCTTTTCTGTCAATTTTTCGATGGCGGTTTGCAGATCGTGGAGTTGGGTTTGAAGCCAGGAGGCATCTTGGGCAGTGTTGACTCCGCCGAGGCCGCGTCCAACGCCGCGACCGACGCCGCGTCCACGGCCGCGCCCGCTTCCCGTCCCGCCCTGACCGGCGCAGTTACCCATCCCGCGTCCTGTGCGGGGTCCTTGGCCATTAGGTCCAGTTCCGTCTTGGAATGGCATGTTGTACTCCTTTTATATTGCTTGTCGTTTACTTTTTCTTGACAGCGTCGTACGCCGCTTCAAGCGCTTCGATCTCCTTACGCCGCTGGCGTAGGGATTCGA
>JAKANW010000682.1 GCA_021823555.1 Chloroflexota bacterium | reverse complement strand
TCGGCAGCGCGTCCGCCCAAGGCATAGGCGAGCGTGGCAACCAATTTCTTGCGGGAGGCCAGGATGCGGTCCTCTTCGGGACGGAACCAAGTCACGCCACCAGCTTGGCCGCGGCCCACGATGGTCACCTTCTGAACGGGATCCGCTTCGGGAATGGCATTCGCCACCACCGCGTGACCGGCTTCGTGGTAGGCAATGATGCGCTTCTCTTCATCCGAGATCAGGCGGGACTTTCGTTCAGGCCCCATCACCACGCGCTCAATCGCCTCTTCAAGTTCGGGTTGGCCGATGGATTTCTTGTTGCGGCGGGCCGCCAAAATAGCGCCCTCGTTGACCATGTTCTCCAAGTCCGCACCAACGAAACCAGGCGTACCACGCGCCAGCGATCCGAGGTCCACATCCGGATCCAGCGGCTTGCCTTTGACGTGGACTTTCAGGATGGCTTCGCGGCCCTTCACATCCGGCCGGTCGAGCGTAACACGGCGGTCGAAACGACCGGGGCGCAACAACGCCGGGTCGAGAACGTCGGGCCGGTTGGTGGCGGCCATGATGATGATGTTGGTGTCGGTATCGAAACCGTCCATCTCGACCAGCATCTGATTGAGGGTTTGCTCGCGTTCGTCGTGCGAACCGCCAAGGCCCGCGCCGCGCTGGCGCCCAACTGCGTCGATCTCATCCACAAAGATGATGCAGGGCGAGCGCCGCTTGGCTTGATCGAACAGGTCGCGCACGCGGCTGGCGCCCACACCAACGAACATTTCCACAAATTCAGAACCGGAGATGGAGAAGAAGGGCACGCCCGCTTCACCCGAAACAGCCTTGGCAAGCAGGGTCTTACCGGTACCGGGAGGGCCAACCAGCAGAACGCCCTTGGGAATGCGGGCGCCAAGCTGGATAAATTTCTGTGGTTCTTTCAGGAACTCAACTACTTCCTTGAGTTCCTCTTTCGCCTCCTCCACGCCAGCCACATCCAAGAACGTGACGGTGGGATGGTCGCCGCTGAACATGCGCGCCCGGCTCTTGCCGAATGACATGGCCGCGTTGTTCGATCCCTGCGCCTGGCGGAAGATGAACCACAAGACGCCGGCCATTACCAAAATCGGCAGAATGTAAACCATTGCGCCGAGCAGGCCGTTCCACTGCGATGGCGCCTTGACTTCGATCTTGATATTTTGCGGTTGCAACTTATCGGGAGAAACACCGAGACTGATCAGCTGATCCACCAAGGTGGCAGTACTCTCTTTTTGAGAGGTGGCTTCCTTGCCGTCTGTGTAGACGATTTGCAAGCCATCGTTCTCGTCCACTGAAATCTTTGCGATCTTTCCATTTTGAACGTCTTGTGCAACCTGGTTGATGGTCAGTGGCTCGGTAATATTACTCTCACGCTGAAACGCCATGTAGATCATGGCCAGCACGGCCACAATCAAAAGAAATGTTACTAGAAACGATTGATTACGTGGTGAATTCAAAGGTACCTCCGAATAGCAGGGCGATTATACCAACCGCTTTCCTTAAATAGTAGGCTCGTGAAATTCTTCCAACGATTCTCTAATAAATTCCTGCCAAAAGCAATCAAATAAGGGAATAAGCCCAAACCCGGTCAGTCAAGGCTTAATTCAACGGGACAATGGTCCGAACCGGGGATATGCTCATGAATGACCACGTCCTGGACACGCGGTTGAAGGGCTTTGGAGATAAGAAAATAGTCCAACCGCCAGCCGATGCCGCGCTGGCGAGCCGCGAAACGATATGTCCACCAGGTGTATTGGACTTTGCCGGGATACAGGGCGCGGTAGGCATCCACAAAACCGTGGTCGAGGAATTTTTGCATCCAGGCGCGTTCCTCCGGCAGAAAGCCGGAGGTGGTCTCGTTTTCCTTGGGATTTTTCAGGTCGATGGGCATATGGGCGGTATTGAAGTCGCCGGTGATGATGATGTTCTCCTCGGCGGCGTGAAGTTGGTCACAGGTTTCAAGCAAGCGGGCATAAAAATCAAGCTTGTAGTCCACACGCTCTTTACCGCGCTGACCGTTGGGAAAATAAATGTTAAACAGGAGAAAGCCGGGGTGACGGGTGCGGATCACGCGTCCCTCCACATCGAAGCGCGGGTCGGCCAGGCCCAACTCAAGATCCAGAGGCGAAGCGAGGCTGAAGGTGGCGACTCCGCTATAGCCGGGTCGCTGTGCCGGGTTCCAGATAGCGGTGTAGCCGGGAGCATTCCGCTGTGCCTCGGTCAATTGGTCCGGCCGCGCTTTGATCTCTTGCAAGCAAAGCACGTCCGGTCTTTGGGCAAAGGCCCATTCCATGGCGCCCTTACCATGTGCGGCGCGGAGTCCGTTAACATTCCATGTGACGATTTTCATTGCGATAACGTTTTTATGGTAAACTTGAATTTATAGGTTGATCTATGAGCGAGAAGAACATCAAACGCATTCTTTGCATTGAGGATGAGCCGGAGATGATCGATCTAATCCGCTTAATCCTGGGGCGGCGAGGCTTCGATGTGCATGGTGCCGCAGGCGGTTTGGAGGGTCTGAGAATGGTTCGCCAGGATCATCCCGACTTGGTGTTGCTCGACCTAATGATGCCCGACTTGGACGGTTGGGAAGTATACCAACAAATGAAAGCAGACGAAGCCACGCGTGAAATTCCGGTCATTGTGGTCACGGCCAAGGCACAAAGCATCGACAAGGTTTTGGGATTGCACATCGCAAAGGTGGACGATTACATTGCCAAACCTTTCAGCCCTCAGGACCTGCTCAATAGTGTGGATAAAGTGCTCGCAAAAAGAGCGGTATCATAAATCTGCAAGAAATGGTTCGGGGCGTCCCTTAAAACAAGGGTCGCCCCTTTTTCATACAAAAGATGACGACGCCACGATTTATTTTCGTACAAGGCCACGACAAGAAACTTTCCGCACCGGCGCGGGTCAAGTATTGCGAGTCATTCCTGTGCCGCCTGCGGGGATTGACCTTCCACCCAACGCTCACGCGTGACGAGGGACTGTTGCTCGTCTTCGGGCGCGACAGCCGAGTGGATTCTTCCATTCACAT
>JAKANW010000681.1 GCA_021823555.1 Chloroflexota bacterium | reverse complement strand
GGCAAATGTTGCGCTGTCCATCAACGCGCCCTCGGCGAGCTCTTACTCCGTTATTACCACAGCCAGGGTCAAGTTCGACCAGCAGGCAGTTTGGGATTATCAAACCAGCTTTGAAACGAAAATTGCCTGCTCCAATACAATCACGGTTACCAACACCAATGACAGCGGGGCTGGATCGCTGCGCCAGGCATTGGTGGATGCCTGCGTCAACGGCACAATTAACTTTGACCCAGGTCTCTCCGGCGCGACTATCCGCCTGTCTTCCCAGCTGGAACCCGCCAACGTGACCATTGACGGTTCGGCGTTGGCGTCACGCCTCACGATCAGCGGCGACACGGATGGTAATGGGACTGGCGACACGCGTGTTTTCTCAGCGAAGAATGTGACGTTCGACAGCCTGATCATCACCCAGGGCGCGGCTGGTGTGAATGATGGCGGCGGCATTTCTGGGAACGGCATTACCGTGAAGAACTGTATTCTTTCCGACAACAGCGCTGCCAACGGTGGCGGTATTTTCGGCACTTATCTCACATTAACCGACAGCGTCTTTTCGGGAAACTCCGCCACAGGTGATGGCGGCGGGGTATATGCTGAAAGCAGCAGCACTTCCTCAATTGCCAACAGTACATTCTCCGCCAATTCTGCCGCAGGCAATGGCGGTGGAATCTATGTTCAGGGTAATAAGGATGCGGAGGTGGCAAACAGCTCCTTCTCAGGCAATACCGCGTCTAATGGCGGCGGTCTCTATGCCATGTACTACCAGGTAAATCTGGTGAATGACACCTTCTCCGCCAATTCAGCCTCTGTTTCAGGCGGCGGCGCTTTTATTGACGCGAACGCTGGCACCGCCTTATCCTATACCAATACGATCATCGCGAATTCCACCGGCGGGGGGGATTGTTACATCGTCAATGGCGGCACACCCGGCGTAAATCTCAACAATCTGGTGGAGGACGGTTCCTGCGCGGCTGCTTTAACCCGCGACCCAAAACTTGGCGCGCTGACCGGCTCCCCGGCATACTTCCCGCTCAATGGCAGCTCGCCCGCGATTGACGCAGGCGACGATGCAGTTTGCGCAGCCGCGCCGGTGAGTAACACTTCACAAAATGGACTCACTCGTCCACAGGGCGCACATTGCGATATCGGCTCTGTGGAAGCCCTTAGATTCCTGCTATATCTCCCGCTGGTAATACGATAAGGGTGTGTTTCGTTTCAGTTGAAGCAATGAGCGCCGATTCGCACCAATTAGGCGGATATTTGACCAGAATTGCGACCAATATTTGTTCAAATTTGCGTCCATGGGTGTTCAGCTCCCATATATGGGGGGCAAAATTAAACTGTTATAACGTCTAACGTGTTGCGTGTCCCGAAGGGGTAAATCTTCAAAACGGAACACGCAACACGGCTTTCTCTCAACTCATTTGAAACGCGCCCAACTGATTTGAGACCTGACAGGTTTCAGCGTGACGCGTGTCCATCGTGTTGCTCGCGTGGACGAAGGCGCGAGTTGGGGGGTGAATTCTCGGAAACCTGTCAGGTCTGCCGGCTGGGGGTCGAAATGACTTAAAACCAAAGGCGCTCTTGGGATTCATGGGCGCTTTTTTGATTGGATGGAAATTTTCATCGCCGCGTTCAATCATATTTACCCAAACCTGCCCGTGACATAATCCTCCGTCCGCTTGTCTTTGGGGTTGGTGAAGATCTCCCGACCAGGCCGGAATTCCACCAGTTCGCCCTGCAAAAAGAAGGCGGCGTGGTCGGCGGTGCGGCCTGCCTGTTGGACGGAGTGCGGGACGAGGATGATGGTGTAATCCTTCTTCAGTTCCTGCAAGGCGGCTTCGACTTTGCCCGTGGAGATCGGGTCGAGTCCCGAGGTCGGTTCGTCGAGCAGGATGATTTGGGGTTGGAGCGCCAGCACACGCGCCAGGCAGACGCGCTGTTGCTGTCCGCCCGAGAGCGCGAGATGTCCATCACGATGCTCGTGTCCACGCACGATATGGCGCTGGTCAAAGAATTGTTCCCGCGCACCATCATCATGGATGAGGGAAGAATTGTCGCGGATGGCTTGACGATGGAAATTCTGGAGGATGAGAAGCTGCTGGAGGCGCATGGGTTGGAGAGGGTATAATCAGTAATCAGTAATCAGTGACTGCCGAAGCAGGAGATGTTTATGAGTGACGCAACCCTTATCGAAAAAAGCATCCGCATATCCGCCGAGCGCGCCGATCACCTCAGCCGCCTGGCTCACATCAAGGCCTTGAGCGAAGATCAACTGATCGAAAAAGCGCTGGACGTCCTTTTCAGCCTGGCCGACCTTCTCGAATCCCGCTCTGAGAGGCAGGGGTGGTCTTTCCTGTCGGAGGATTCTCTCCGGCGCGTCTGGGACAACGACAAAGATGCCATCTACGACAACTGGAGGGAATTGTATGCCCCACCAGCAATGAGGAAACCCGCGACTCGCCCTCGAAGCCTCGCGCCAGACAAGAACACGGTTCCTTCCGCTGCGATTCGTCTTGCAGGGCTTGTCTTTGTACCCCATTCGTGGTACACTACCGCTCAGAACGGAGGTGTCCATGAACAAGTCCGCCATGATTCGGGCGCGGGTTGACCCCGCCCTCAAGGACGAAGTTGAGGATGTCTTTGAGCAATTGGGGCTGTCGGCAACCCAAGCCATCACCCTATTCTATCAGCAGGTCAAGCTCAATCGCGGCTTGCCGTTTGATGTGCGTATCCCCAACGCGGTCACGTTGCGCACGTTTGCCGAAACGGACGCTGGCGAAAACCTCGTGCCGTGCGAGAATGCCCAAGACATGTTCGCCCGGTTAGGGCTCTGATGCGCCAGCCCACCTATACCACGCAGTTCGAGCGCGATCTGCGCCTGCAACAACGACGTAGGAAAGACCCGGCCAAGTTGAAAGAGGTCTTGGCGGCGCTCATCAACGAAGAAGTGCTGGCGGAGCATTATCGCGACCATCCTTTGCGGGGCAACTTCAGGAACCGGCGCGAGTGCCATGTCGAACCGGACTGGTTGCTCATCTACAAACGGAACGGCGA
>JAKANW010000680.1 GCA_021823555.1 Chloroflexota bacterium | reverse complement strand
CCTGCCTCTCCTCCTCTGGGGCTTCTGGCCGACGCGGACCGAGACGCGCACGGTCGCGATTCAATTCCCCGCGGACGGACCCTCCCTGCCGGGGGAGAGGTCGCTGACGTTGAAGATGCCGGAGTTTATCCGCGCGGGGGATTCGGCGGTGGCGGAGTTGAGTCTGCTGGCGGAGGGCGAGACGGCGGAGGCGGTTTCGGTCTTTGACGAGTACATTGTCATTGCCGAGGCGCGGCTCGACCTGCCGTTCGCGGAGGCGCGCCCGGCAGACTTGGTCAGCACGACATTGTCACCGGGCGGGACGGCGACTTTTTACTGGGAGATCCGTCCGCGCGAGGAGGGGACGTTGCGCGGGGAGGTGTGGGTCTATGTGCGCTTTGTCCCGAAGGGGGGTGGGGAGGAGACTCGGATGCCGGTATCGGTCCAGCAGGTGGAGGTCCGCTCGGGGTCCATGTGGAAGCGGACGGGGTCGGAGGCCAGAATTGCGGGAGTTGTCGGCATGTTAATCGGGCTGGCGCTGGGATTTTGGGGGTGGAGGAGACGCACATAAGCCCCCTCCGCCGCGACGCGGCAGTTCCCCCAAATGCGACAGTGATTCTTGCGCTTGTCAAAAGTAATAACTTTGTCGCATTTGGGGAAGGCAGGTTGGGGCGGAAATATATGACGATTATCACCCAAAAAATTGACATGCTTACATAGGTCTCGATTGCGCTTCATGGTACAATCCCACCGTCAAAATCCAATTTTGACCGACTTTTTTAATTTTGGAGCGAGCATGCAAAGCGAATGGACGACCATCGGTTTGTTCCTGATCGTGGGGGCGCTCATCCCTGCGTCGGCGATCATTGTGGCGGCGATCTTGTCCCCACGCAAATCCAACCCGATCAAAGAAAGCACGTACGAATGCGGCATCGAGACGGTGGGTGAGAACTGGGTGCAGTTCAAGGCGCAGTATTACATCTTTGCGCTGGTGTTCCTCGTCTTCGACGTGGAGACGGTCTTCCTTTTCCCATGGGCGATCACGCTGAACCAAATGGGCATGTTCGCCGTGGTGGAGGGCATCATCTTCATCAGCATCCTTGTCGTCGGACTCGTTTATGCCTGGCGCAAGGGCATGTTGGAGTGGGCGTAGGAATCTTGTGGCATTTCAGGAAGGCTGAAAGGATTTTTTATTCTTTTCAGCCTTTTCTTTGTGTATATCGCCCCTCATCTCTTGTCTCTCTCCCATCGGGAGAGGGGCTGGGGTGAGGGAACCTAGGAGCAACGCATGGACTTTTGGAGCAACCCCGTAAAAGCCGCCGGTGAATGGCTGGCGGGCGTGTTCGCAGGCTGGGGCATGAACGCCGATGCAGCCGCTGTGCTGACGGCGTTCATCGGCATCCTCCTGCTGATTACAGTGGTGATGGTGCTCGACATCTTCCTCGTCTGGCTGGAGCGCAAGATCGTGGCGCGCTTCCAGGACCGCCTCGGCCCGAATCGTCTCGGACCGTTCGGCCTGATCCAGCCCTTCGCGGACATCATCAAACTGATCATCAAGGAAAACATCTATCCCGTCGGCGTGGACAAGATCGTGTACAACCTCGCGCCGGTGCTGATGATGATGTCGGTGCTGTTGTTATGGGCGGTCCTGCCGCTGACGAGTTTCCTCGGCATGGATTTGAACGTGGGCGTGCTGTACCTGATCGGCGTGGGCGCGCTTGGCACGCTCTCGATCATCATGGCGGGCTGGTCTTCGAATAACAAGTATGCCCTGCTGGGTTCCTTCCGCCAGGTGGCCGTGATGATCTCGTACGAAATCCCGATGGTGGTCGCGCTTCTCATCCCGACCATTCTCTCCGGCACGATGGGGATCAATTCCATTGTGCAGGCGCAGAGCACCTGGTATATCGTCATCGCGCCGCTGGCCTTTCTTGTGTTCCTGATCAGCGCGCTGGCGGAACTGGGGCGCGCTCCCTTCGACCTGACCGAGGCTGAGTCTGAACTCATCGCCGGTCATCATATTGAATACTCCGGCATGAAGTTTGGCCTCTTCTACGCGGCGGAACTGTTGCATGCCTTCACCTTCGGCGGTTTTATCGCGGCCTTTTTCTTCGGCGGCTGGCGCGGCCCGTGGGCGGACCAGGTCCCGGCGCTCGGTTTGCTGTGGTTCCTGCTCAAGTCCACGGTCATCTACTGGGTCTTCGGCTGGGTCAAGTACACCATGCCGCGTATCCGCATAGACAAGATGCTGGCGCTGAACTGGAAATTCCTTGTCCCGTTCTCGCTGGCCTTGATGATGTTCCTGGCCGTGATGAACGCGCTTTTACGCGGCACGAGTTTTTATGTGTTGGGAATGTTCCTCTCGAACGTGGCCTTCGGTTGGGCGACGCTGGAAATTCTGCGCCGCCGCGCCAGGGGTGAACGCGAGAAGGCGGAAGGGAAGGGCCATGGCGTGACGGCTCCAGCCGTCCATGGCGATTAATGAGTCTTTCAACACGAATAGCGCCAGTAAGCGAATTTCGCAAATGGAATCAAAGGAAAATTTGCGCCATTCGCGTTGAGAAAAGAATAACTACGTAAGGACTCCTTATGACAGTAATGCAAATCATGTTTCTGTTGACGGCCGCGGTGATCCTCGGTTCGGCGACGATGGTCGTGACGACGAAGAACCTGGTCCATGCCGCATTATGGCTGATCGTGTCCCTGTTCGGCGCGGCGGTGTTATTCGCCACGTTGAATGCGGGCTTCATCGCCGTTGTGCAGGTGGTGGTTTACATCGGCGCCATCGCCATTATGTTCATCTTCGCGGTCATGTTGACGCGCCGCCAGATGGCCGAGACCGGTCCGGGCTTGAACCAGGGCTGGTGGCTCTCGGCGCTGATCGCCATCGTCACCTTCGGCGGGCTGGTCTGGCTGTTGCAGGGATGGGTTCAACTTCAAGATGGCAAATACGATGTTGCGCCCGCTTTCCCGTCGGGGTTGGACGCGGTGCAGAAACTGGCGGAGGCGTTGGTCTCACCGAATGCGTACGTCCTGCCGTTTGAGGTGGCGTCTGTCCTCCTGCTGGCGGCTCTT
>JAKANW010000679.1 GCA_021823555.1 Chloroflexota bacterium | reverse complement strand
CCGCGGACGGGATTGTCACTGCCGCGGAGAAATATAACAGCGACCAGACCGTCAACCTCGGTTCGGGCTACGAAATCTCGATCAAAGATTTGGCCGAGATGATCGTGAAGATGACGGGATTCGATGGGAAACTCGTCTGGCAGACGGACAAGCCCAACGGTCAGCCGCGCCGCGGGTTGGACGTCAGCCGCGCGAAGGAATATTTCGGCTGGTCGGCGCAAGTTCCCTTCGAGGAAGGGATGCGTCGGACGATCGAGTGGTTCAAGGAAAATCGGTCGAAGATCAAGTAGTAATCGTCATTGCGGGCGAAGCGAAGCGATCGTCTCGCAATGGGAAAGTTATTATGACTGAAATCGTAAAGCACGAGCCAACAACTATTTACATCAAGCCATCCAAGGGACTGGCCGCGCTGAACCTGCGTGACTTGTGGGTGTACCGCGAACTGGTCTTCTTCATGGTCTGGCGAGATGTCAAAGTCCGCTACAAGCAGACCATGTTTGGCATGGCCTGGGCGGTTATCCAGCCTGTGATGACCATGCTGGTATTCACTTTCCTGTTTGGCAAGGTGGCAAAACTGCCCACGGATGGAATTCCCTACCCGATCTTCTCGTACACGGCGTTGTTGCCGTGGGGACTCTTCGTCAACGCGCTCAATAATGGGAGCCGTTCGCTCGTGACGCACAACAACATGGTGACGAAAATCTACTTCCCGCGCTTAATCCTGCCAATGGCTTCGGTCTTCGCGGGGGTGGTGGATTTTGCCATTGCCTTCGTGATCCTGGTCTTCCTGATGTTTTATTACCAGGTCACGCCTGCCTGGCAGTTGTTGTGGACTTTGCCGCTCTTCCTCCTGTTGGCGTTAATCACCGCGCTGGGCGTGGCTCTCTGGCTCTCGGCCATCAACGTCAAATACCGCGACGTGAACCAGGCGCTTCCGTTCCTGACTCAGTTCTGGCTGTTCGCCACACCCGTGGCGTATTCCTCCTCGGTCATCTCGCAGAAATGGCAACTGGTCTACTCGCTCAACCCGATGGCCGGAGTGGTCAATGGTTTCCGCTGGGCGTTGCTCGGCTCAGGCAATGGCCCGGATGCAGCACTGTGGGTCTCGGTTGCGATCTCGATCATCGTTCTCGTCTCGGGCCTGTTTTATTTCCGCAGTACCGAGAGAACTTTCGCGGACACGATTTAAATGACTACCGCAATTTCCGTAAAAAACCTTGGCAAGCAATACCGCATCGGCGCGGCGGAGACAAAGTTCCGCTACAACATGCTTCGCGATGTGATCGTGGATACGTTCTATGCGCCCGTGCGGCTGGCAAAGGCGCTAATCGGCAAATCCGAGCGGCGCGCCAACCAGAATTTCATCTGGGCGTTAAAAGATGTCTCCTTTGACTTGGAAGAGGGGAAGGTACTCGGTATCGTAGGACGCAACGGCGCGGGAAAAAGCACTTTGCTCAAAATCCTCTCGCGCGTCACCGAACCGACCACAGGGACGGTCATGGTGCGCGGACGCGTCGGCTCGCTGCTCGAAGTGGGGACGGGTTTTCATCCCGAATTGACGGGCCGCGAAAACATCTACATGAACGGCGCCATCCTCGGCATGAAGCGCGCCGAAATTGACCGTAAATTCGACGAGATTGTGGACTTTTCCGAAGTCACCCAGTTCATTGACACACCCGTTAAACGCTATTCCTCGGGCATGTACTTGCGTCTCGCTTTCGCGGTCGCCGCGCACCTTGAGCCTGAGATTCTCGTCGTGGATGAAGTGTTGGCGGTCGGTGACGCGGAATTCCAAAAGAAATGTCTCGGCAAAATGGGCGATGTGGCCCAGCAGGGACGCACGGTGCTGTTCGTCAGCCACAACATGTCGGCCATTCTGCGGCTCACGCAGGAAGCCATCGTTTTGAACAAGGGGCAAATGATCATGCGCGGTCCCACGCAGGAAGCCGTTGACTTCTACCTTTCGTCGGGGCAGGCGCAGGCGGGCGAGCGCACGTGGGACGCGGACGAGGTTCCAGCCGCGAGCGCGCCGTTCCGCCCGATCAGCCTCAAGGTCAAGGATGGACGCGGCAAGGTGATCGACACCATCCGCTCCACGGAACCAGTCACGCTTGAGTTCGAATATCAACTCAGTTCGCAGGTCACGGGCTTGCGCGTCGGGATGTACGTCAGCACCATGCGCGGTGAATACGTGCTGACCTCGTTCGACACCGACCAGCCGCAACTCTTTGAAAAGTTCGACACGCGCAAAGCGGGGCGTTACGTCAGCCGCGCAACCTTGCCTGCCGATATTTTCAATGAAGGCCGTTACAGCGTGGGGGTGAACGCCAGTTCGTTCGGCGTGCGCCGCTACTTCATGGACGAGAACGCGCTGGCCTTCAATGTTGACATCAGCGGCGCGCCTGGCACGCAATGGCCTGAACCGCGCGTCGGCCCCATCCGACCGCGGCTGGAATGGAAGATTGAAAAGGTTGGTGAATAGAAACTTGGTAAATTGGTAGATTGGGAATACCGAGCACCAATTTACCAATCTACCAATTTGCCAACTACCAACATGAACAAAACCCTCCGCAACTTTCTCGGCGAACTGCCGCTCGCGGCCGAACTGGATTACACCCTTCGGCAAAAGAACCGCGCCCGCAAGGATCACTACAACCTCCATCGGCTGGAAAAATCCCTGCCCGCGCTGGCGAAAACGGCCGCGCCAATTGCGGCCTCCGCGCCGCGCGGCAAAAAAATTCTCTTCTTCGCCACGCTTCATTATTGGATCGAACAATCCGCCGTCATCAGCCTGGCGCTCGCGGGGCTGGGACACAACGTCACCCTGTTGACGCTGCCCTATTCCGAGTGGCACAAAAAAATGGACAAGATGACTCAGCGACAGCGCGCCCTCCACACGCGCGACGCGCTCGCCGCGCTGAATCCCCTCGTCGAACACGCCTCTTTCCTGGAACTTCGGCCTGCTTCCGATTTACCCGCATCCCTCCACGCTGACGTGGAAGAGGTCTCCCTTTGGGACGCGCAATACACGCTCATGCGCGAAGAAGTGGACATGAGCAACCCG
>JAKANW010000678.1:2357-3066 GCA_021823555.1 Chloroflexota bacterium | reverse complement strand
CGAAGGGTGGGCATCGCGAAAGGTGCGGAGTCCGCTCTCCTGCGAGACGCCGGCCCCGGTCAAGGCAACGACGCGGTGGGCTATTCGAAGAGTCTGGAGCAGCTCGAGCGGAAAATCCATAAGGTTGGGAACGATTACGGGCAAATTGAAAGCGTCAGGCTCTCATTGAATACGGGCGAGCGCGCCACCGGAATGCCGCCGCGATCCGTGCCAACGATCTGGTACACGATCCAGGCGTTGTTGTAATGATCCATTCCTTTGCCGTTGAGGGTAAGAGTATAGGAACCGTCGCCGTGCGGATCCATGGAGGTGCCTTTATCCCAGCCAGTACCGTTGCTGGTGGCTTTGTCCCGGACTTTGACAAAGCGCACCACGCTGCTTACCTGGGAGGGGTTGGTCATCTGTACGGCGATAATCACATCATTTGGCTGGCATGCGCCCCAGTAAATTTGGTCGGTGGACTGGTCAATTGAAGTGAAACCCGTGCCCTGCAAGTCTATGGTAGGCTCAGTTTGGGGTTGGGCGCTTGGCGGCGGTGTGAGCGTCTCGGTGGGCGGCGTCAGGTAAAGGATCGTATCCGTGGGCACAGGCGTCTCGGTCGGCGTGGAGGAGGGTCTGGCGCCGATCAGCGTGGGCGTAAACGTAAACGTCGGAGGTATCTCTGGTGTGAAAGTCTCGGTTGGTAAAACAGGCGCGGCTGTGTCTGAAG
>JAKANW010000678.1:0-2347 GCA_021823555.1 Chloroflexota bacterium | reverse complement strand
GGCGCGCACCTGGGCGGCAGCCTGGTCGGGACAGCGCTGCTGCTGGTCGCGCCAGCGCTGGCCGCACGGCTGCGGAGCGGCTGGCTGCGGTAATAGTGGCAGCTCTGAAAAAGTACAGGCCAGTAACAAGAGAGGCAGTAAAGTGAGGATGGTAATTTTTTTCATACGACTGGATTCCTCTGAACGGTCTTTAGAGTGATTGTACGACAGAATTACGATTATCATTGATGTTCAGTAAAACGTTGTAACCAATTTACCCGAAGATCAACAGGAGCAATCCAATTATAATCAAACGGAGGAAATCAATCTTGAAGCCTCCCCTCATCGTTATCGTCGGCGCCACTGCCGTAGGCAAAACGGAAACCGCCATCCAACTAGCGGAAAGATTGAATGGCGAGATCGTCTCTGCGGATTCGCGGCTCTTTTATCGCGGTATGGATATTGGTACGGCCAAGCCCACGCTGGCCGAGCAGACGCGCGTGCCGCATCACTTGATTGACGCGGCCAATCCTGATGAAACGTGGTCGCTGACCGTCTTCCAGCAGCGCGCCCGCGAAGCCATTGCGGACATCCACGCGCGTGGCAAACTCCCCTTCCTGGTTGGCGGGACGGGGCAATATATTCGAGCAGTGACGGAAGGGTGGAAACCGCCGGAGGTAAAGCCAGATTCAAGGATGAGGGATGAATTAGAAAAGCTTGCCCTGAGCAAAGTCGAAGGGTTGAAAGAGGAAAGAGGGAAAGAGTGGCTGCATGAAAAATTGAAATCGCTTGATCCCATGGCCGCGGAGAAGATTGACCCGCGCAATGTGCGCAGGACAATCCGGGCATTGGAAGTAATTTTGACAACGGGACGGAAATTCTCCGAGCAACGCGGACAAGGCGAGTCGCCGTATCGCCTCATCACGATTGGGTTGACGCGTCCGCGCGCCGAACTCTACACGCGCATAGACGCGCGCATCGAGGCCATGTTCGCGGCAGGGCTGCTCGATGAGGTGCGTGCCCTGCTTGCCGCTCCGCGAGGCTATTCGGCGGAGCTGCCGTCCATGTCGGGGATCGGGTACCGGGAATGCTGTCGGGTGGTAAAAGGTGAATTAAGCGAGGAGCAGGCCAAAGTCGAGATGCGACGCGCCACCCGGATTTTCGTCCGCAGGCAAGCCAACTGGTTCAAGGAATCCGACCCAAACATCCACTGGTTCGAAGCCGGCGGGCAGGACGCGGTCGCACAAATCGAGCCGGTCATACGCGCCTTCCTGAAAAATAATTGACTTTCTCCCTTATCAAGGCTATACTTTTTAAAATTGAGTTTTCGCCAAAGGAGGAGGAACCATGAATGACCGACCCTGGATAGCGCATTACGATAAGGGGGTGCCAGCCAGCATTGACTATCCCAAAGTGCCGCTTTTCCACTTTTTGGATGAGTCAGCGCGCAAATATCCCGACCGCGCCTGTACGATCTTTAAGGGCGCGGTCATTACTTTCAAGGAGATGAATGAGATCACCGACCGCTTGGCCGCCGCGCTGGTTGACATGGGCGTCAAGAAAGGTGACCGGGTGGGCGTCTTCATGCCAAATACGCCTCAGTTCGTCATGGCCTATTACGGTATCCTCAAAGCGGGCGGCGTGGTGGTGGCGTCCAACCCGCTGTATACTGCCAGCGAGATCGAGCACCAGGCCAACGATGCAGGCATCGAAATCATGTTCGTGATGACCAACTTCTACAACACGATCAAGAAGGCCCAGCCCAATACCAAGATCAGGAAGATGATTGTCACGAATTTGAAGGAAACGCTTCCTCCTCTTTTAAGTGTCCTGTTCACACTGGCAAAAGAGAAGAAAGGTGGATTCCGCATCGAAGGCGGCTTGCGCGATGGCGATATCTGGATGAAGGACCTGCTCGCCAGGTACAAGGATGCGCCTCGTCCCGCCGTTGAGGTAAGCACCGATGACACGGCCATGTTCCAATATTCAGGCGGGACCACAGGCATTTCAAAAGGCGCAGTTGCCTTGCATCGCAACGTGGTGGCCAATACGCTCCAGATCAGGGACTGGATGGTTGGCGTTGAGGAAGGCAACGAAGTGACGCTGATGGCCATCCCTCTTTTCCACGTGTATGGGATGGTCTGCGGCATGAGTTTCTCCATGGCCACCGGCGCCAGTATGGTCATGATCCCGAACGCGCGCGATCTGAAGGATGTGCTGGAAAACATCAACAAGTTCCATCCGACAATCTTTCCCGGCGTACCCACCCTTTACAACGCCATCAACAATCATCCCGACGTGGCCGCTGGGAAATATAACCTGCGTTCCATCAAAGCCTGCATCTCCGGCTCCGCGCCCCTGATGAGGG
>JAKANW010000677.1 GCA_021823555.1 Chloroflexota bacterium | reverse complement strand
GCTACCTGGAGCAGGCCGGCCATGACATTTTCGTCTTCACCTTTGGCGACCTTGATTACCCGGATGATGAACCCCGCGTCATCCGCAGCCCGGGCCTGCCCCTGGCCGACACGGGTTTTTTCCTGTCCCTGCGCTACAACCGCGCCGCCCGGAAAGTTCTCCAAACGATGGACATCGTTCACGTTCATCACCCCTTCCTAAGCGGACGTCTTGCCCTCCATTATTGCCGGCCGCTCGAAATTCCCATCGTCTTCACCAATCACACCCGCTACGATCTGTACGCCCAGGCCTATCTGCCGATGATGCCCGAAGAAGTCAGCCAGGGACTACTGCAAGCCTATATGCCTTCCTTTTGCGGAGCCGTAGACCTGGTGATCTCGCCCTCGGCAGGCATGGAAAAAATCCTGCACCAGTTAAATGTGGAAGGCCCGATTGAGGTCATCCCCAATGGCGTGGATTTGCGCCATTTCTACAAAGCCGAGCCGTTCCCGCGTGCTGAATTCGGCTACAAGCCGGATGACCTCCTGCTGGTCTATGCCGGGCGCGTGGCCATCGAAAAGAATCTTGACTTCCTGCTGCGTTCCTTCGCCGGCCTGGCCCAGGCGCTCGATAACGTTCACCTGCTCATCGTCGGAGGCGGACAGAAGCTCTTCGAGGAGGAGATGAAGGCGCTGGTCACGGAGCTTGGCATTGCCCAACGAGTACGCTTCACAGGCATGATCGCCTACGACAAACTGCCCGCCTACATCGCCATGTGCAATATCTTTGTCACCGCTTCCGTCACCGAAGTCCACCCGCTATCGGTGATTGAAGCCATGGGCGCGGGACTGCCCGTCGTCGGGATCTACTCTCCCGGCGTGGGTGACACAATCGAAGACGGCAAGACCGGTTTCCTCGCGACGCGCGACCTGGCCGCCTACACCGCCAAACTGACCCGCCTCTGCCTGGACCCAAAGCTGATCAAGCAAATGGGCCGCGCCGCCCGAGACGCGTCCACAGCGTACGCCATCGAACGGACCACCCAGCTCATGCTCAAGCACTACGAACGGCTGGTGTATAGCTCGCAGCCCCGGCAGCGCGGCTGGAATGTGCGCTTGCGCGGCCTGCTGGAGCGCTTCCTGACTTGAATTGACCTCGCGCGGAGCGGAGCGAAAACCACAGCATTATGCCATCCTCCAAACTATCCACCCACAACAGACAGATCGGCCAATGGGGCGAAAATGCGGCTGCCGATTACCTGATCGCACAAGGCTATGAATTGGTAGGCCGCAACGTCCGCACCCATTACGGTGAAATTGACCTCATTGCCCGGCGCGGCGAGATCGCCATTTTCGTCGAGGTCAAGACCCGCACCTCCGCCAGTTTCGGTCCGCCTGAAGTGGCGGTCAGCGCGCGGAAACAACAACACATGCTGGCCGCCGCCGAAGAATACGCCGCCGAACACGAGATTGATCACTGGCAGATTGATGTCATTTCCGTGGAAGGCCGACCCGGGACAAAACCCACCATTACACATTTCGAGAACGCGGTTTAAAACGCAGGTCACGCTTGAAGCGAGACCTGCCAGGAGCATCCCCTTATGAAATCTCGTATCGCGCTGAGCCTCGGTATTCTCTGTCTGGCTGCCCTGAGTTGTCAGGCCGTCACCAGCATTCTATCCACTCCAACTCCAGCGCCCAGTGTAACGCCTGCACCTCCTGTATCCATAGCTACACTCCGGCCTGCGCCTACACAACCACAACGACTCGTTCCTGGTCGGCCCGCGGCAACCGCAACAGCCTCCGTCAGCCAGGGCGCGGACAACCTAGGCGATCCCTACTATCCCATGATGGGTAACGGGGGTTACGACGCCCAGCACTACACCATTGACCTGTCTGTGGATATGCAGAAAAACTTCATCAGCGGGGAGGCCGTCCTGGAAGCAACTGCCACGCAGACGCTATCTGCTTTCAATCTCGATTTTCACGGCCTGGAGATCAGCAGCGTCACCGTGGACGATACCCCGGCGCACTACAGCCGCAAAGGAGATGAATTGACGATCGCTCCGTCCGCGCCGCTTTCCAGCGGGGAAAATTTCACAGTCGGGATCAACTACAGCGGCGTCCCTGAACCGGTGGATGATCCTTCTTCGCCCGGCTTCCCTGTCGGCTGGATCGAGGATCAAAGCGGGGTATACATCATCAGCGAGCCATCCGGTTCGATGAACTGGTATCCGGTCAACAATTCCCCGCTGGATAAGGCAACCTATACCTTTCGCATCACGGTTGCCAAGCCTTACGTGGCGGCGGCCAATGGTCTCTTGAAAAGCCAGGTGGATAACGGCGAGACGCAGACCTTCACCTGGGAATGCAGCCACCGCATGGCAAGTTACCTGGCCAGCGTTGACATCGGTCAATACCAGCTGGTCACCGAGACCGGGCCTGCCGGTTTGCCCATCCATAACTATTTCCCGCCGGACCTTGCCGCAGGCGATACCGCCGCCTTCGACCAGACCAGCCAAATGATCTCATTTTTCAGCGAGATATATGGCCCCTATCCGTTTGAGTCGTACGGCGCGGTCGTCATCTCGGAAGACCTGGGCACCGCCATGGAAAACCAGACACTCTCGCTGTTCGGCATGGACATGACGGACGAGATCACCATTGCCCACGAACTGTCCCACCAATGGTTTGGCGACGGTGTCAGCCTCAAATCCTGGAACGACATCTGGCTCAACGAAGGCTTTGCCACCTATTCCGAAGCCTTGTGGGTGGAACACTCGCAAGGGAAGGAGGCCTTCAACCAATACATGCGAGATCTGTATGACGACATCGTCCGTCATAAAATGACGTCGCCTGAGAATCCCCCCGTTTCAGATTTGTTCGGCGGGTCTGTTTATGAACGCGGAGCCTGGGTGTTGGAAGCCCTGCGCCTGCAGGTGGGCGATGATACATTCTTCAAAATCCTGCGCACGTATTATGACCGCTACAAGTACAGCAACGCCAACACGGATGACTTTATCCAAGTCGCAGAAGAAGTGAGCGCGCAGGACCTGAAGAGCCTCTTCGACGACTGGCTGTATTCCAA
>JAKANW010000676.1 GCA_021823555.1 Chloroflexota bacterium | reverse complement strand
GGAGAAGATTGCGGGCGATGAGCAGACTGGCCAATTCCCTGGCGCGCTTGGGCGTGAGATCGAGCTTGAAGACCATCTCGGTCAAAGAAATGCGGCCAACTCGTACCGCCTGGTTAAGCGTGGAACGCAGCGGCTCCGGGAACTCAAAAATATCGGTGGGACGAAGATCGTCCTCGCGCTCGCGCAATTGCTGGCAAATAGCGTCGAATTGTTTTTGGTCCAACCAAACCTCCTCTTACGCAACGATGAGTTACGTTCTCCATCAGGCCTTGATTGCCGGAGAACCAACCAAATCTGCTTTGGGAGTATACCACTCAACCTTAAATTTTCTTCAGAGTTTGCGATATACTCCCCGTCATGCCTGAACGCATCGGTCTCTTCGGCGGCACCTTTGATCCGCCCCACGTCGGCCACCTCATCCTAGCCAGCGAAGCCCACGCTCAACTCCAACTGACCCGCCTGCTGTGGGTGCTCACCCCCACCCCGCCTCACAAACTGGATCAACCTATTACCGGCCTCGAACACCGCTTGGCGATGGTGGCGCGCGCCATTGCAGATAACCCTGACTTTGAACTTTCACGCCTCGAGCTTGACCGGCCCGGCCCACACTTTACGCTGGATACGGTCAGGCTGGTCAAGGAGAGGCAACCTGCTGCAGATATCATCCTCGTCATTGGCGGCGATTCCCTGCACGACCTGCCCACCTGGCGCCTCGCCCCGCACCTCGTAGCTGCCTGCCGCGAAATCGGCGTGATGCGCCGCCCCGGCGACTCAGCCGACCTGTCGGCGCTGGAGGGCGTCCTGCCGGGCATCCAGGCCAAAGTCCGCTTTGTGGATGCGCCGTTATTGGAGATTGCCTCCAGCGAGATTCGCCGCCGCGCCGCGCAGGGAGAGCCTTTCCGTTACTACGTTCCTGGTGCGGTGTACGATTATATCCTCGAGCATCAACTATATTGGCCCCCTCAGAAGTAGAACTTCCGAACCCCCGTAATCGCTTATGCAAAAGCTCAAACGCAGAGCCGCAGGCAGGCTCTGCTATCAGCGCGCGTCACTCCAGGATGAACTTGGTCGGGTTCTCGAAAAATTTTGTCCAAGCCAGGCATTGGCGCGGAGTAAATATGTAAAGCCCGCCCTCGTCCCATTGAGTAGGCGTTGGAGCATAACCGTCGGAAGCATATTTGGCGCAGTAAGCCCTGGAGAGTCGCCGGGCCAGGTCAGGGTCCGGTTTGCCCGCAGGTTGGGAAGTCCCCTCCATGATCACGACATCGTTCCCGCTTTCAAGGTGCAGGGATACTTGCGGATTCTGCAGGATGTTGAGCGCATGGCGGGTCTCAGGACTGCCATCGTAATAAAACCTGCCATCCAAATACGCGCCCCAGCGCGGGATCACGTGCGGGCGGCCATCCGGGCGGACAGAACAAAGCCAGTAGTTGATCGCCTCAATCAGGCGCTTCTCGACGTATTCCCACGAAACTTCCGAGATCGGATGATCCACATATCCTTTTGGAAAACTGGGACGGGTGACTTTAGGCAGGTTCATTTTGACTCGCTCTCCGGCGTATTCCAATAATTCTTCATCAACTCCGTCGCCCAGGCAGGCTGGCGGATCTCTCCCCTGGGTAGAAATTCCTGCATCACAGGCTTGATATCCAGCACCGGCGTGCCATGGACCGCGTCCAGGCCGGTGACGAAGAGCACGTTCCCCTCCCGCTTCAAGATGGTGACCGTTCTCAGGCCGAGCCGGTTCGGACGGTTCTTGCCGCGCTGGGCGAGAATTCCCACCCTGGGCCAATCCGGATTATTACGCGGGTGCCGCGTTCCTGTGACGATCCTGGCCTCATCCACCTGATCGAAATAAAAGATCACCTCGGCATGCGAGAAATCTTCAATGCCCTGCAAGGCTTCCGCGCCCAACGGCTCTTCGATCACGATCTCGGAGACCAGCCCACCCCAGTCATCATCTTCAACTTCCCGACGCGCGTTGCGGACAAACCCGATGGGCCGCGAGGTAATTTCCATTTTATTTGTTTCCTGTACCGCGAGATTTATCTCGCTGGTGCGACATGAATGTCGCTCTACAGTCTATTACCGGGCTGGCTGAGCAAGAGCCGGTTGTTCATCCAACTTATGGATGAGACGTTTTCCCAGGTTCATGCCGGGCACTTCGATGAAACGGTACGTCAGCGCGGAGATGGCAGCCGCCAGGAGCAGGATCAAAATATAGGCCAGGAAAAAGCCAATGGTCTTGCCCACAGGCAGATGCTCCGGCAGGATGCGCTTCAATAGTTCGATCACCGCAAAATGGACCAGGTAAATGCTGTAGCTGACTTTCCCGATCCAGCGCGTGACCGGGTTGACCAGCAGGCGGGTCGGGTATGCGTGCAGGGCCAGCGCGAAAACCAGAAAGGCCAGTCCGTACAATACATGTTGCTGGATCAATCCCTGGAAGGTCTTTACGTTAAGGAATACAACGAATAAAAACACAGACAGGATCAGGAGGGCAATGCCAAGTTTTTTGTCCTTCACATTTTTCATCATGCGGAAAGCGTGATACGCGGCGATGCCGATCCCGAATACCGGCAGTTGTGAGAAGAACCAGAAGAACAGGAATGCCCTGGACATGTACTGATAATGGGGATATTGCCTGACCAGAATGGGATCCAGGATAAGGGACAGAACGTATTGCAATAACAAGCTGCCGATAATGAAAAGGATGGTTGACTTCAAGTCTTTTAATATCGAAAATAAAAATGGGATACAAAGATAGAATGTCATCTCGACTGCCACCGACCATTCAATGGGCAGGATCGAGTTGATGGCTTCCGGGTGCCAGCCGTTCAGGAAGGCAAAGGTCAATGGATATTGCCACCACTGGATCCCGTTGGGCGCAAACTCCCGCGGCGCCGGTCCATAAATGAACGTGTACACAATGATCGCAATATAAAAGAGCGGCGCGATGCGAAAGAAGCGACGGATAAAGAAATTGCGAACCGGTTTGCTTTCCTTGTGGCTGCGCTCTTCCATGGAAAGGAAAAGGGTCAGCGCGCTGGCAACGTAGAACAAAGAT
>JAKANW010000023.1 GCA_021823555.1 Chloroflexota bacterium | reverse complement strand
AGCATTGGATAACGAACCGCTGATCGAAAAGTTGAGGTCCGCGCACGTGCTGGTCGTCCCGTCCAGTTATGAGGGCTTTGGGATCGTCTATCTCGAAGGGATGGGATTCGGCCTGCCCGCTATCGGCGCGACCGCCGGCGCGGCAGGCGAGATCATCTGCGACGGCGAGACAGGTTATTTGATCGAGCCAGGTGATGCGGCGACTCTCACAAAACGGCTGGCATCACTGGCATCAGACCGCGAGCTGCTGGCGCGGCTTTCGCTGAATGCGCTAAAGCGTTATCAATCCCAGCCCACGTGGGAGGAGACTGCCAGGAGCATACGGGAGTTTCTGCGTGTGATGGCATCTCGTCCGCGCTTTGCTCTGCTCGACGCGAGATAACTATGGAATATTCCTTTCCTCGCTACCTGCTCGCCAAACAAAGCGTGGATGACCGCGCCCTGAACAAGGATGTGCTGGCGGCCTTAAAGGCCAGCCTGCCGGAGCAGCCCATCCGCATCATCGAAGCCGGGGCAGGGATTGGGACAATGCCGGCGCGGCTCATCCGCTGGGGGGTGCTGCAAAAAGCCGACTACCTGCTGGTGGACGAGAGGGCTGGTAATATCGAAGCGGCCTCGGTGTGGATTCCGCGCTGGGCAACGGAGGCAGGTCTGGGCGTGGAAAGAAACGAGGCGAATCAATTGCGGGTATTCGACGGGAGTCGCGATTTTCATGTCACGCTAGAACAGGCAGACATCTTCGATTTCATCCAGAAAGGGACAACGCCCGCGGATCTGCTGATCGCCCATGCGTTTCTAGATCTATTGCCGATGCCGGAATCGCTGCCAAAGCTGTTCACGCTAACAAAATTTTTAGCCTGGCTGACGATCAACTTCGACGGCGTGACAACCTTCGAGCCAACAATTGACGCGGCGTTGGATGAGCAGATCGAGCAGCTATATCACGAGACGATGGACGCACGCCCGACGGGCGGTGACAGCCGCGCGGGGCGGCACCTGTTTTCCCATTTGACATCGGCGGGTGCGGAGATTCTCGCGGCGGGCGCGTCGGATTGGGTGGTGCACGCAGTGGACGGCAAGTACCCCGATGATGAAGCATACTTTCTGCATTTCATTCTTCATTTCTTCGAAGAGTCATTGACTGGGCATAAGGATTTGAACGCGTCAGATTTTGCAGACTGGCTCTCGGAGCGCCGCGCGCAGATCGAACGCGGCGAATTGGTGTACATCGCGCATCAAATGGATTTCTTGGCGAAGGTATAATTTTCCCGGATTTTTCGTCTATAGTTGTGTAATCTGCGAAAATGATTGGGATTTTCAAAATATTTTCTCCAACAAAAATCGGACATTTATTGGTTATAATTGCCTGAAGTAAAACAATATCAGCAGTCCGCCGCTGTTTCCTTTGAGCATATTTGCTCACCCCCCAATCATCGCCTGACTTCTGAAGACAAGGAAAATTTGTGAATTTCGAACAGTTCAATTTGGATTCCCGTTTGATGCAGGGAATCAAAAAAGCGGGGTACGAAACCGCCACTCCCATTCAGGAAGCTGCCCTGCCCGCCGCCCTGCGCGGGCGCGACATTATCGGCACCGCCCAGACCGGAACCGGCAAGACCGCCGCCTTTGTGCTGCCCATCCTGAACCGCCTGCTCAACGGTCCGCGCGGCCTGCCGCGTACGCTCATCGTCACTCCCACACGTGAATTAGCTGAACAGATCAACGAAGTCATCCATACCCTGGCCGCCGGTACGAAATTGCGCAGTATCACCGTTTACGGCGGCGTAGGCGCCAGCCCGCAGATCAAGGCCTTGAAAGAAGGGGTGGAGATTCTGGTGGCCTGCCCTGGCCGCCTGCTTGACCTGATCGCCCAGGGCCATGCCCGCATGAACAAGATCGAAGTGCTGGTGCTCGACGAGGCTGACCGCATGTTCGACATGGGCTTCCTGCCGGATGTCAAGCGCATCATCAAGGCCGTGCCAACCCGCCGCCAGACCATGCTCTTCTCGGCCACCTTCCCGCTCGAAGTGGAACAACTCGCCTCGCAATCGCTGACCGAACCCCAGCGCATTTCAGTCGGTCTCAGCCGCCCGGCGCGCACCGTTACCCACGCGCTCTATCCCGTGCCGCAGCATCTCAAGTCGGCGCTGCTGCTGGAATTGCTCAAGCGCACCGAAACCGACTCCGTGCTGGTCTTTACCCGCACCCGCCGCCGCGCCGAAAAGGTGGACCGCCAGATCAGGCAAGCGGGCTACAAAGTCACCAGCCTGCACAGCGACCGCTCGCAGGGCCAGCGCCAGGCCGCGCTCAGCGGCTTCAAGGCGGGCAAATACCAGATCATGGTCGCCACCGATATCGCCGCCCGCGGCCTCGATGTGGAAAGCATCTCGCACGTCATCAACTACGACATGCCCGACACCGCCGACGCCTACATCCACCGCATTGGCCGCA
Organism: Chloroflexota bacterium; assembly: GCA_021823555.1. Next base: position 11,188 of record JAKANW010000023.1, on the reverse strand, counting down.
CCGGCCGCGCCGAACGAACAGGCGACGCGTTCACGCTGGTCACACCGGACGACAACGACATGATCCGCTCGCTCGAACGCATCATGGGCAAGCCATTGCCGCGCGAGACGCTCGAAGGATTCGACTACGCCGTTCCCGCGCCGCCGCGAACGGGTCCCGTTCGACACGAGTTACATCGTCCCGCGCGTCCCGCTCCCACCCCCATGCGCCACACCCGCAACGGATTGGCGCCGAGGCGGAAACGGTAGTCAGTTTTCAGTGACCAGTTTTCAGTTATCAGTCATCAGTGACCCGTCTCGATGAGAAGCATGATTTGTCGCGGCGAATCAAAAGAGCCTGACGCTTTCGCGTCAGGCTCTTCTTCGATCTAGCTCAGAACGGTGACGTTGCTGGCTTGCGGGCCTTTGGGACCCTTTTCTACAGTGAACTCGACCTTCTGGCCTTCCTGCAGGTTGCGGAAACCGTCACCCTGGATGGCGGAGAAATGGACGAACACGTCCGCTCCACCTTCACGGGCGATAAAGCCGAAGCCCTTGTCGCCATTGAACCACTTGACGGTACCGCTGATTCGATCAGACATTGTATTTGCCTCCTTTGGCAAAGTAAAGAAATTTAGGTGTTCTGTTTTGTTCCATCGGAGGCAAAACAAAACAGCCCACAGACATAACCGTGAGCTGTTGCTGTTCTTCTACCAACGCGAACTTACTGTTATCCTACGCCGCCAAGAATAACATACTAATTGGAGTGAGTCAATCAAAATTGAAGGGCAATATCTGTTTTTTTTCAATCCTCATTCCTTAACCCATATTGCTACCTTGTTTGAAAGCTTGAAGTGTGTCACCCTCCCGAAGGACACACTTGCACCTGGCGCACACCTGCCCTAGCGGGCGGTGCTAGGGAGTGCAGGTGTCGGGACGATGTGAGGGAGCGTTCTTTGTGACCGAAGGGTCTCCCTGCCAACAGGAGGAGATTCTTCGTCGCTTCGCTCCCCAGAATGACACGTAAAGGATCTTTCGCAATGAAGCATAACTTGCTATCGGCATTCAGACCTAGCCCCCCGCCCCCACTTCGACACTCCCTTCGGTCACAGTGCATCGCCTTCCCGCAACAGGAAGGGGGAGAAAGAACAGCCTGGAATGACGAACTTTCCCCCTTCTGGATTGGCTGACCGGCAACCTGGGACACGCTATAATAGATACAGGTATATTTCATCTAAATTGGAACCGTCCCGAAGGTTGGCTATAAAAAGCCAAAATCGGCTCAAGTTCAACCTTCGGGACGTTGCCCTCAACCTGTTTGAACCACAGCCGATAGACATAACCATTCAAGAGGAGAATGCCATGTCCAACGTTCACGCATCCACCCACCCGTTGGTGGCCCACAAGCTTTCCCGTTTGCGTGACAAAAATACCGAGCCGAAAAAATTCCGTGAGCTCGTGCGCGAGATTGCCGGCTTGCTGGCCTACGAAGCCACCGCGGACCTGCAAACGGTCCCGCGTGAACTGGAAACGCCGCTCGCCAAAATGACAGGAGCGGAACTCAAAGAGAAGATCGGTCTCGTCCCCATCCTGCGCGCGGGACTGGGTATGGTGGAGGGTTTCTGGGAACTGATGCCCAGCGCGGAAGTTTGGCATATCGGACTCTACCGCGACGAGCACACCCTCAAACCGGTGGAGTATTACAACAAACTGCCGGTCGAGCCGACCGTCTCGGTCTGCCTGATCCTGGATCCCATGCTGGCCACGGGCGGCTCGGCCACTGCAACAGCCGATGTCCTGAAACGCTGGGGCGTGAAGAAGATCAAATTCGTCGGGCTGATCGGCGCGCCGGAGGGCATCCAAGCCATGCAGACGGCACATCCCGACATTGACATTTATCTCGCCGCAATTGACGATCACCTCAATGAGCGCGCCTACATTGTTCCCGGTCTTGGCGACGCAGGCGACCGCCAGTTCGGGACGGGATAAAACCCATCATGGACCGGGAATCGAAAGATAGCAGTAGGTCCTTCAATATTTGGGAGCAAATCACTCATAAACTGTCTTACGACTCCCTGAGCACAAAACTACCGATCTTTGTCGAAAAATTACGCGGGTTGGATTTTTCCACTGAGGTCCAGCTCGATGAGCTTGGCCTGGACCCCAACCTGTCGGTCGGATATCACCCATCCGGCGACAGGTATCTAAAACAGCTACTGAAGAGCCTGAAAATTTCCAAACAGGACCGGATACTGGATGTTGGTTGTGGAAAAGGCAGCGCCATCCACATCATGCTGCGCTTTCCCTTTGCGAGCGTGGATGGGGTGGAAATTTCGGAGCCCCTGGCAGAAATCGCCCGCAGGAATTTCAAAATCCTGAGAGTCCCTGCTGAACGGACCCGCATCACAAGGATGAACGCCGCTAAATTCACGCAGTTTGATCCGTATAATTTCGTTTACCTTTACAATCCATTTCGACGCCCGGTATTCCGAAAGGTTCTCGGCAACCTGATCGATTCCCTGAAGAGGGTGCCGAGAAATGTTACGGTCATTTACAATAACCCGGTCTGCCATGAAGACGTGATCAACAGCGGCTTTTTTGAACTGGATAGTGAGCATCCTAACAAGTGGGGAAATAAAATCTTCATATATAAGCACAAGACACCGGCCGGGTTGAACAAATGAGACTCTACCGTTTTTATAGGAAATTGGCTATTACAGGGGATTGCCACGCCGCCACACCTGCCCTGCCCGTCCACCTGCACTGCACCTGCGGTTTGCCCGCACTGCGCAAACGCAGTGCGGCACACGTGTGCAGGCCGTCTCGCCCCGTCGGGCTCGCGGCCCGCCTGTGCCTGCGGACACAGGTGCAGGCGAACGGGGTGCAAGTGTCGCACCGACGTCCACAGGATCGCTCCGCTGATGCTCGCGGCATCCCTGCGGCGGTGGCGGGCGGTGCCAGGGAAGAGCACCCCGCAAGCACGCCGGGACAGGCGAGCGGCGGCTCGCAGTGACACAAATTGATGGGATGTACGGTAGAGAGTCAGGGATCCGTGTTTATCAGTGGCGAATCCCATCCAAAACAGGAAAGGAAAGTCTAAAATGAAAACGCTCATCTTCTCCCTCGGCACGATGATCCTGCTCTACATCTCCCGCGCATCCCTGCGCTCGCTGCGCTCGCACGGCTTCTATCGCTTCTTCGCCTGGGAGATCATGCTGGCGCTGTTCCTGCTCAACGTGGAGTTCTGGTTCCGCGACCCGCTGGCATGGTACCAGGTCATCGCCTGGTTTCTGCTGATCATCAGCCTGGCGCCGCTTGGATACGGCGTTCACTTCCTGCGGACACGCGGCCAGCCCACCGCAACGCGCGCCGACGACGATTCGCTGCTGGCCTTCGAAAAAACAACGGCGCTGGTCACGAGCGGCATCTATCATTACATTCGTCACCCGCTGTATAGTTCGTTGTTCCTGCTGACCTGGGGCATCTTCTTCAAACACCTTTCGGTGACCGGATTTATCCTTGCAGCTATCGCCACTCTGTTCCTGATCCTGACCGCCAAAGCGGATGAAGCCGAATGTACGCGCTTCTTTGGGAGCCAGTACCAGGAGTATATGCAGAAGACAAAAATGTTCATCCCGTATTTGTTTTGAGAGAATATCTATGAAAGCCATGTTATTGGAATCCATTGCCGACATCCGAACGCATCCGTCTCCCCTTAGCCTGCTCTCGTACCCCGAGCCGACTCCAGCCGAGGGCGAGATCCTGCTGCGCGTGACAAGATGCGCCGTCTGCCACACCGAACTGGACGAGATCGAAGGACGGACTCCCCCGCCGCGCCTGCCGGTCATTTTGGGGCATCAGGTAGTCGGAGTAGTCGAACAAGTCGGGCAGGTCTCGCAAGTCAAAGAACGACCTGTCAGACTTGGCGACCGGGTAGGCGTGGCATGGATCGCTTCGGCCTGCGGGCATTGCGAGTATTGCCTGTCAGGACAAGAGAATCTGTGCCCCGAGTTCCAAGCCACCGGCCGCGACGTGGACGGCGGATACGCCGAGTATATGAAAGTCCGGGCGGACTTTGTGCATCCCATCCCAGAGGCCTTCACGGATTCGGAAGCCGCGCCGTTGTTGTGCGCCGGGGCAATCGGGTATCGCTCCCTGCGGTTGAGCAACATAAAGGATGGCCAGTCGCTGGGATTGATGGGCTTCGGCGGGTCGAATCACCTGGCGCTGAAAATGGCGCGGCACAAGTTCCCCCGCTTGGAGATCTTCGTCTTTAGCCGCAACGCCGAGGAGCGCGAGTTCGCCCTGTCGCTGGGAGCGGCCTGGGCCGGGGAGATTAACGGAGTCCCGCCTGAGGCGCTGGAGGCGGTCATTGACACGACGCCAGTTTGGAGTGTGGACATGGAGGCGTTGAAACGTCTCGCGCCGGGCGGACGGCTGGTCATCAACGCCATCCGTAAAGAGGGGGCGGACCGCGAAGTCCTATCCACATTGGACTATCCATCGCAATTATGGATGGAGAAGGAGATCAAAAGCGTGGCGAATGTGACGCGACAGGATGTGCGTGAGTTCCTGCAACTGGCGGCGGAGGCGGGCATCAAGCCGGAGTTCCAGGAGTACGAGTTGAAGGAGGCCAACGCGGCTTTGCTGGAAATGAAGCAGGGCAAAATTCGAGGGTCGAAGGTGTTGAGGTTGGAGTAATGGAAGCGCGTCACATTTTTGCGGCTCTTTGGGGCCGGCGGGGCGGGCATTCCCCTGGACACGGATTTTTCCCTGGAAACAGAGAACCGTTTTTATTCGATCCCGGTGAGGGTCAGAGCAATTCTCAGTGAGAAATATCAACCCGCAGGCTGAGGTGACACGGCCAGTCCGCCACGCCGAAGGACTTGAGGGCACTGATGATTTTCGTCACTTGTTTTTGAGGCATGGTTATTGTATTCTATCAAAAACAGTTGTCTCGATGGGGATCCATGCCCGCCTGGTTGTCAACTGCCAAGACCGTGTCGAGACACAGCCGCCGCTCCCCTTCCCCTGTCGGGGACCTTCGGCAGGGCGCCACGCGGACGCAAACCGCTAGGCAGTCACTGGAGGGCCCTGAGGCAGGGAGTCCTTAGCCTGCCGCAGGAGAAGAGTGATACACCTTCGAAAGTCATTCGAGTCTATTCGCCAGAGGAGGAACCTATGATCTCGCCAGAGGAATTCCGTCGGTACCGATACTTCGCAGGCGCCCCGGGGCAAGTACTGGATGCGCTTGCCAAATTTAGTTCACTTCGGCAGTTCAAAGCCGAAGAGAGACTGTTTGAAGAGGGGGATTTTGCCAGACATCTAATGATAGTGAAGTCAGGCCAAGTGGATATCATATACCGGCTCGGGGACAGCCGAGAAGTGGTGGCAGAGTCAGCGATAAGCGGTGACGTGATTTCATGGTCTGCAGTTCTGGCCCCGTACCAACTGACCGCGAGCGCGGTTGGCAGCAAGGACGGGGAACTGATCGAGATCGAAGGCAAGCAGCTTCGGGAGATATGTGACACAGATGTGTCGCTAGGGTACCAGCTGATGACTGAGATCGCAAAAGGGCTCCGAGATCGGCTAACTGGATTAAGGGTGCAAATAGCAGCCGCTAAGTAGTATTGAGGACCGGCCGCCCAGATATACAGGGCTGCACAGCGGACATGGTTCGCAGGTCTTAGCCGCCTAACCACCGCATCCAGCCGGGCCCTCACGCGCTGCGCCTAACCCCCGGCCCCTTCCCTGCATGGGAAGGGGAGCGCAACTCCCCCTTTCTTATAGGAAAGGGGGTCGGGGGATAGGTTGAGTATTCCATTGCGCACTCTTTACAGATGAGCCAATAGATTTATGCTATGCTCAAGCTGTATCACAGGGATGATGGTGACCGGGAGTCCAGTCCCGCCCTGGTGTAGTTATGTCGAAACCCCACCTCAAACGCAATCCGTTCGCCACCTTATTGCTCCGTGAGAGATTTTTCTTTTGCGGAGCAATAATGTTATCATTGAGGCACAAAACCATCTTCATTTGAGAGAGTATATGGACACGACCCCGTGGCATAGCCTGGAACCGGATGTGGTATTCAAACAGATTGGCACGCGCCGTGACGGACTGACCGCCGGCGAGACATCCGAACGGCTGTTGCGGTTTGGCCGCAACGAGATCGCAAGGCGCAAGCCAGTCTCCCCGGTCAGGCTATTCTTCAAACAATTCGCCAGCTTCTTCGTGCTTGTTCTGTTATTTGCGGCAGCGCTGGCATTCGCCGTCAGTTACCTGCCCGCAGAAAGCAGCCGGCGTCTGACCGCGTTCTTTATTCTAGGCATTATTATTCTTAGTGTGATGCTGAGCTTTGCTGAAGAATACAGGGCGCAGAAGGAGCTGGATGCACTCGACAAACTGCTTGCATTCAATGCCACTATTTTGCGCGATGGGAGCCGTCGTGAAGTAGATGCTGTTGAGATCGTGCCCGGCGACATTCTCGTGCTTTCACACGGGCAAAAAGTACCCGCCGATGCGCGGGTGATCGAAGCCCACAGCCTGCGCACCGACGAGTCGGCCCTTACTGGCGAGAGCGTGGGCGTGGACAAATCCCCTGGATCCGTCGCCGCCAGCGCACCGCTCGCAGAGCGGACCAGCATGGTTTATGCCTCCACCTATATCACGCATGGTACTGGATTGGCAGTCGCGGTCCACACCGGCATGAACACCGAAGTAGGGCAGATCGCCGCCACGCTGGAGCAGATGGCTGAGCGCCCCACGCCTTTTCAAATTGAAGTACAGAAGATGGCGCGGCAGATGACGATCATTGTCAGTGTGCTGGCAGTCGCCGTCGCCCTCATCCTGATGTTTCTCATCCGCGAACCACCGGTGGATGTAGCGCTCAACACGCTGAGCCTGGCTGTCGCGACCATCCCTGAAAGCCTGCCCATCGTTTTAACTTTTGCGCTCGCGCTCGGCGCGCACCAGATGGCGACACGCAAAGCAGTGGTGCGGCGCTTGTCGGTGGTCGAGTCGCTTGGCTCGGTGGACACCATCTGCACCGACAAGACCGGCACGCTTACGCAGAATGCGATGACGGTTCAGCGTTTGTTTGCCGATGGGCATGTGACGCCTCCCCCGCCCAACGGGACAGCGGACGGCGCACTGCGTGAGGTCTTGCGCGCCGGGGCGCTGTGTAACGAAGCCAGCATCGAAGATGCTGCCACAATGAAGATCATTGGCGACCCGGTGGATACGGCTCTGCTTCGCGCAGCGTACATGGCGGGGATAGCAATTGATCGCGAGCGCGCAAACCACCGCAAAGTTGACGAAGTCCCGTTCAGTTCTGAGCGCAAGATGATGACAACGGTCCATGAGCACGATGGGCGTTTCATCGCGTATACAAAAGGAGCGGCAGATGCGGTGCTGGCGCGCTGTACAACGATATGGAAGAATGGCCAATCCGAGCCTGTAGACGATGAGCAGCGTAAAGCCATCGAAAAGGTGGTCGAACAATTGGAGGGCGAAGCCTGGTACGTGCTCGCGCTCGCTCAGAAAGAGTTGGTTTCGATGGGGGCTGATGGCAACGTCGAACAGGCCTTGACGTTCCTCGGCTTGCAGGCAATGATGGACCCGCCGCGACCGCGCGTTACCGAGGCCATTACGCGCGCACAAGGGGCAGGTATTCGTGTGGTGATGATCACCGGTGATAATTCCCTGACCGCGCGCGCGGTCGCGGGACAACTTGGCATCGGCGACCGTTCGGTGGAAGCGGGCGAACTGGAGACCCTGTCTGCTGATGCCCTGCTTGAGCGGATGAAAACGGTTGATATCGTCGCGCGCGCCACGCCGCAGACCAAACAACGCGCCCTGCAAGCCCTGCAGACTGCCGGGCACTTTGTGGCAATGACAGGCGACGGCGTGAACGACGCGACCGCGCTTAAGCAATCCGATGTAGGCGTGGCGATGGGCTTGCGTGGCACCGACATCGCCAAGGAGTCGGCGGCAATGGTGTTGCTGGACGACAACTTTACCACCATCGTCGCTGCCATCGAAGAAGGCCGCCGTATCTTCGATAACATCCGCAAATTTACCAACTATCTTCTCAGCACCAGCCTGGGCGAAGTGTTCGTGGTGTTGGTGCTTTCGGCGGCGGGTTATTTTCCGCTTTCGGCGAAGATGCTACTTTGGGTAAACGTCGTCACCGACCTGGTGCCGGCCAGTGCGCTTGCTGGCGATCCCGCCGTACCGCACGTGATGAAGCGGCGTCCGCGCCGTCACAATGAGCCGATACTGAACAAGGCTATCTACGCTACCATTGTGGGCAGTATCTTCCGCACGCTTATCGCGTATGGCCTGATCTTCTGGGCAGGACTGCAGCTTGGCGGCGTCACCTATGCACGCACCATGCTGTTCACCAGCATTGTTTTGCACTCTTTCACGCGCGTGATGGTGGTACGTCAACTGGATAGCCTGTCAATTTGGTCGAATCGAACATTGCTATGGAGTTACGCGCTGGCAGTGGTTTTACAGTTGCTGGCGCTCTACACGCCTCTGCGCGACCTGTTCGGTATCGTGCCGTTGGACTGGCGTGCATGGGCGCTGATGATCCCGGCGGTGATACTGTCATCGGTGGCCGGAATATACATGACGCGGTGGATTCTGAAACTCGTGCCTCTTTGGGAGGATTAAGTCGCCAAAGGCAAGCGCTTGAATTCACCATCCAACCGTGCTAGACTCCTAATAGGAAATGTACCTGAACAAAAAATAGAATACCATTCCAAGATTTTTGTATAGCTCTTCGCCTTTCAAGAGAGAACATCTTGGCGACTATGGAAGCGAAACTCCGGGTGTGAGTTTCGCTTTTTGTTTTGCGCGTTTGCGAGTGCACAAAATCTTTGGATTATGTCATTGCGAGCGCACGTCCCTGGCACTTGCACGCCAGGGCAAGTGTGCGAAGCAATCCCCGCTTTTATGTGATCTATCAGCTAGATACTACGGGAAGGTTGCTTACCACTTCGTGGCACACGTCGGCGGGAAGAACGCCTCGCCTTCGGCGTACTGCGCGATCCTCGCAACGACATTGTTATGTCAGAGAAGGAGATGATCCGATGAGAACGAGAATAATATTCATTGCAATCCTTGCGATGATGATGATACTTTCATTGAGCACCTGCAGCGCACCCGGCGCAGCGACTCTATCCGCCCCGACAACTGTTCCCGCCACCCAACCGCCTGCCGCACCGACCGCGACGCCGCTCCCGCCGCCGACGGTCACCGCGGAACCGCTGGCAGCCATCGCCGGGGCAGTCTTTACCGGGGTGTTTGACATGGGCGATAAAGCGCAAAAGGCGGAAATCACACTCAAAGTTTCCGAGGATGGCCAGGCCATCACTTCGGTCAAACTTGATTTCACCGACATCACCTGCGAGGGATTCACACAAGGATTCACAAAGGCCAGTGTGAAAATCGAAAACGCCAAGCTAAAGACCCCGATCGTTGATAGTAAGTTCGAAGTTACATTGGCCGGCTTGGCCGAGATCAACGGCGAGATTACCTCCCCCACCACGGCGGGAGGCACGATCCGCCTGCTCAACTCCTCGAGCGGCCTGGGAAGTCCGACAGAGTGTGGCATCTGGAATTGGAGCGCAACGGCTCAATAACCACAAAACTTGACGGTCACTGCAGAGTGACCGTCAAGTTATCTATCCGAACAATTTCCCTAGTCCCCTTCCCCCTGTCTTCTGCAAAGTCTTCATCATTTTCTGCGCATCGCGGAACTGCTTGAGCAGGCGGTTGACATCCTGCACATCCATACCGGATCCAGCCGCGATGCGCCTCCTGCGGGAGGCGTTCAAAATATCCGGGTTGCGGCGTTCCTTCAGCGTCATCGAATGGATGATCGCCTCTGATTGTTTGAAGCTGCGTTCCATATCCTTCGGGTCAATCTGCTTGGCGGCCTGTCCCAACTGACCGGGCAGCATGTCCACGAGCTGCGCCAGCGGTCCCATCTTCTTCATCTGTTTCATCTGATCGAGCCAGTCTTCCAGCGAGAACTGGCCCTTCATCATGCGCTCGGCGGTCTTCTGCGCGGACTGCTGGTCAAAAGTGGCCTCGGCTTTTTCGATCAAGCCGATCATATCGCCCATGCCCAGGATGCGTGACGAGAGCCGCGCGGGATCGTACGTTTCCAGTGCGTCGAGCTTCTCGCCCGTACCGATGAACTTGATCGGCACGCCCGTCACCGAGCGGATCGAGATGGCCGCGCCGCCGCGCGAATCACCGTCCATTTTGGTCAGCATCAAGCCAGTGATGGAGACGTTATCGCGGAAGCCCTGGGCAATGTTCAAGGCCTCCTGGCCGATCATGGAATCGATCACCAGCAGGGTCTCCACCGGTTTGATCTTCGCGGCGATGGCCTTCAACTCGCTCATCAACTCCGCATCCAACTGTGACCGACCGGCTGTATCCATGATCATCACACCGAATCCACCCTTTTCGGCCTTCTCGAAGGCCCGTTTCGCCAACTCCGGCGGCTTAACCGTCAGGTCCGCTTCGACAGGAACATCCAGCCGCTCGCCGAGTTGCTGCAACTGCCGGACCGCCGCCGGGCGATAGGGGTCGCCCGCCACCAGCATCACGCGCTCCCCTTTCGAACGCAACAGACGCGCCAGCTTGCCCGCTGCAGTCGTCTTGCCGGAGCCTTGCAAGCCGACCAGCACGATCGCGCGCGGCTTCGGGCCGGAGAGATTGAGCGGCGCAGGCTCGCCGAGCGTGGCGATCAATTCCTCATTGACGATCTTGATGACCTGCTGGCCCGGGTTCAAAGCCTTCGAGACCTCGGCCCCCACCGCGCGTTCGCGCACACGGGCAATGAAAGTTTTCACCACACTAAAGTGCACGTCGGCTTCCAGCAAAGCCAGGCGCACCTCGCGCATGGCGGCATCCACATCCGCCTCGGAGAGTTTGCCGCGGCGGCGGAGTTGGTCAAAGACCTGGTTAAGTCGTCCGGTGAGGGTTTCAAACATAGGTTAGGTTTATGTCGTTGCGAGGATCGCGCAGCACGCCGAAGGCGAGGTGATCTTCCCGACGACGTGTGCCACGAAGTGGTAAGCAATCTCCTCATTAAGTTAGGGATTGCTTCGCACACTTGCCCTGGCGTGCAAGTGCCAGGGACGTGCGCTCGCAATGACATGTGGATTCCTTTTCAGCGCAGGCGGGGATTG
>JAKANW010000675.1 GCA_021823555.1 Chloroflexota bacterium | reverse complement strand
CATGAAAAACCTGATTACCTTACACAATACTTTTTGGACGCAGATGAACGCTGATTTCGCTGATTCAAAAGAAGGAAAATCCGTGTCCAGAATGGGTTTTGCCATAATCAGTAGATCACGAAAACCACGCGTAATGTGCGCTCTTCGCGCAGCACGCAAATGCGGCGGTAGAGACCGCCAAATACGCGCTTTCGTGAAGTACTGATAATTTCGGCTCTTCCGTAATTAACGGGAAAGAGCCTAACCACGAAGGACACAAAGTACACAAAGGGGAAAAGGCATGAATTTTACAGGTGGTTTTCCTTCGTGACCTTCGTGTCCTTTGTGTTTGAAAAGGTTTTCCCGTTAAAAACGGGAGAACCATAATTTCATAAAGCCAATCCGACTTAAGAAGCGCTCCCTTACGTCGCGTTTGGGGAGGGGTCGTGTTAAATCAATCAGCCGTCGGATGCCTCGCCCCGCATCCGACGGCTGACCACGCGGCTCTCCTCTGTTTGCACCGCGCGCCGCAAATTACCTTCTGCTATTGTATTCCATTTCCATGAGAATGCGCAGGATGTGGGCTAATGCCTTGAGGGGGTAATAGGTTAGCACGATGTTTAGCCCTACGCCGATGGCAATTAGAACAATGCTCGCCACAAAAACCACGATTGCCTGATCGTTGGATGGGAAATAGCTTTTGAATATCGCTTGTGATGTTGGATGGGTAAATATCCCAGATAAAACACTGAGAATGACAACAATTCTGGCCATCCTGTTAATGTCTCTTCTGAGTTCGATCACTTCCACCGTATCATAGAACGCGGGCTGGTTTTCGCTGTCTACAAGTTTTGCTTCCCAGTCATCCAAGTCCAACGCTGTATCTTCTTTGGATCCTGCCTCTTTTTCTTGCTCTATCTCCTGCTCTGTGAAAATGGCCTTACCCTGAGGGGGAAGCTCGCCGATCCTTTCCTCCAGAATTTCCCGCACGACATCGAAGGCCAGGTCAGTCCAGGCTGTGCGGTTATTGTTCTTCCAAATCTCAAGGAGTTCTTCGGTGTCTTTGAGCTCCATGCTCTGGCGGATCGGGTTGCGCAGATCGTTACTCATTGGTCATCTGCTCCATTTCTTTGGCGCGGTAATTGATGTCGGTCTCAATGATCATATCCAACCCAAGCGAGATGCCCTTCAATGCCAGATAGTAAACGATCCCCATCGCGATCCCATGCGCCAGCCCAACAATGATCTCGATGTATGGCAATAAACTCCCTTCCGGGTTCACCGGGCCAGGCGGATTGAATAGAGGACGCATCTGGTTTTGTTGAATAGTGTTAACGAAATTCCCCAGCGCAATCACAATTTCATAAGCGATGGTGAGAAACAAGATCACACGAGACGCGATCTTTGCCCAATACGCGATATTCGAGAGTCGTTCATGTTGGGGCGAGAAAATTTTTTCTTGTTCTTCCATTGTTACCACCTCCATTTTAGATTACTTCTTACTTTCCTTCATCATCTGCCTTGCCGTCTGCAGAATCTCGTGCGCCGAGCGGAGAGTCCCTTCGCCGACTTCGCCGAGCATTTGGGCGAGTTCGAGCAGGCGCGGCTCGCCATCCAGTTTTTCCACGCGAGTGAGGGTGCGATTCTGTTCAACGAGTTTTTGCACTTGATAATGTTGTTCGCCGAAGGCCGCCAGTTGCGGCAGGTGGGTTACGCAGAAGACCTGGTGGTTGCGCGCGAGGCGCCAGAGTTTGTGCCCAACGATGATGCCGACGCGCCCGCCGATGCCCTGGTCAATTTCATCGAAGATGAGCGAGGGCACCTCGTCCGCGCGGGCAAGGATGTTTTTGAGTCCGAGCATGAGCCGCGAGGTCTCGCCGCCGGAGGCGATGCGCGCCAGCGGTTTGAGTCCCTCGCCGGGATTCGGCGCGACCATGAATTCCACGCGGTCGAATCCGTTCTGGTCGAAGGCGACGCGCGTCCCATCGGGGAGGGGAAGCCCGTGCGGGTCGGGCTTGGTCTGGAAGTCCACGCCGAAGCGGGCGGCGGCCATCTTCAGGTCGTCGAGTTCGGTTTCGATCCCGCGACTCAACGCCTCGGCGGCCTGCTTGCGCTTGTCCGAGAGTTTGACCGCCTGCGCGGCGAGTTTTTCGAGTAGTTTTGATTCTTGCAACACCAACGCTTCAATGCGCTCGGTGGCGGTGGAGATGGTCTCGAGTTGTTTGCGCGCGTCGGCGCCGTATTTGTTGACGGCTTCGATGTTGCCGCCATATTTGCGAGTCAGTTGAAAAATGAGATTGAGCCGCTCCTCCACCGCGTCGAGCCGTTTCGGATTGAACTCGATCTCTTCGAGATAATCGCGCAGTTCGCTGGTCAGGTCGGTGAGATTCTCGAGCATCAGGTTGGCGCGCTCGGCCAGGTCCGCTTTGGAGGGTTCGGTCTTTGCCAGCACGTACAATGCCTGCGATGCCTGACCAAGCAGGTCCGACGCGGCGGACGCATCCGGCGTGGACTCGTCCAGCAGGTTGATCGCCTCCTGCGCGTGCTGCGCCAGCGACTCGGCATTGGCGAGGCGGTCACGCTCCTTGCGTAATTCCTCGTCCTCGCCTTTCTTTAATTTCGCGGCTTCGATCTCCTCGACGGCAAAGGTCAGCATCTCGGTGCGGCGGGTCGCATCGGCCTGGGCGGCGCGGAGTTCGGTCAGTTCGCGGCGCAGGTCGAGGATGGAGTGGTAGGTTTTGCGGTAGTCCGCGAGCAGGGAGGAGATGTCGGCATAACGGTCGAGCAGACCGAGATGCGCGCGCGGGTCGAGGAGCGAGAGATGTTCGGATTGGCCGTGGATGTCCACGAGGATGGCGCCCACTTCACGCAGCAGGGACAGGTTCACGGTCCGGCCATTGACGCGGGCGATGGAACGTCCCTCGCGGCGGACTTCGCGCGTCAACGTGACGCTGTTGGGATCGTCCACCAATTCTTCGCGCTGGAGAATCTCGTTCACCGCCTCTTTCGCGGACCCCTTGAGGGCGAACGTCCCCTCGACGAAGGCCGCCTCCGAATTGGACCGTATCATGGTGGTGTCGGCGCGCCCG
>JAKANW010000674.1 GCA_021823555.1 Chloroflexota bacterium | reverse complement strand
GTATCCGGTACCCGCAGGAATTCCACGCCGTTCTTGCGCAGTTTTTCCACGGTGGTCAGGATATCGCCGGTGAGGATAGCCACGTGCTGCGCGCCGGGAGTCAGGTAGTAATCGAGATATTCCTCGATCTGGCTCTTCTTCTTGCCTTCGGCAGGTTCGTTGATCGGGAACTTGACGCGGCCATTTCCGTTCTGCACCACCTTGGACATGAGCGCCGAATACTCGGTGGAAATGTCCTTGTCATCGAAGTGACGCAGCAGGCGGAAGCCCATCACCTGGTGGTAGAAATTGACCCACTGGTCCATTTGGCCGAGCTGCACGTTGCCGACGATGTGGTCAATGGCAACCAGCCCGGTCGACTCTGCGTGTTTGTCTTTGATCTCGCGATAGGTGGGGGCGAAGGGGCCGTTGTAATCGGAACGGTCCACGAAGACGTGCAGGGTTTCGCCGTAGGTGTAGATGGCAGACGTCCGGTAAATGCCGTGGTCGTCCTTCTCTTCGCGCGGCGTCCAGGCGGACTTGCCGCCGCGGCTGGTGGTTTCCTTCCAGGCCTTGTCCACATTATCTACTTCCAGGGCGATGACCTTGACGCCGTCGCCGTGCACCATGTGATGCGCGGCGAGCGGACTGCTGGGGCCGTAGGGCGCGGAAACAACGAAGCGCGTCTGCCCGGCCTGTAAAACGTAGGAGGCAAATTCGCGGTTGCCGGTCTCCAGGCCCGAATAGGCCACCGGCGCAAATCCATAGGCTTTCCACCAGTAATACATGGCATGTTTGGCGTTGCCCACATAAAAGTGAACGTGGTCAACGGCTTTGATCTGCAGGAAGTCGCCTTCCTCAGTAATGGGACGGCTATCTTGGATGGGCACAGGTTTGGACGCGAGTTTTGTCATATCTACTCCTTTGGCTGCCTGAATGGGTCGGAGGGCAGCATAGTGGAATTCTACGACAAAGATTGTCCGATTGCAAATCAAAAAAGAAAGCCCATCATTCCCTCTTGAAGTGGATGAAATGCAAAGGGCGTGGAGCGGGATGGCATCCCGCTCTACAAAGTGCCTCACTTAGTCTGTTGTTATGCACAGGTAAATGTTCTGTAAAAAAACTGCCGCTATTCCAGCGGCAAATTCTCTTCGATGAACTTTTCCCACACGGGATACTCTGCAGGATTCCACATCCGCTGCAGATCCTTGAACGCCTCCTCTTTCTTCCAGCCGAGGCGATTGACCCGATACAATGTGATGAAACCTGTGGCGCGGTAATTGGCCCGGCAATGGACAAGCACTTTGTTGTTTTTATGCTCATCCATTGCGTTCATAAAAGCTTCGAGGTTTTGACGCGAGGGAGCTTCCCATTCCACCGGGATGTTGATGTACTTCATCCCAAGCGAATCTGCCAGCGTGTCTTCATTTGCCAAATCTCTTTCCGGGTCGAATGGAACGAGACTGATGATTACCTGCACGCCAGCTTCTGCGATGGAAGTCATCTGTTCGGCGGTCGGCATTCCACTGCTAAGCAGCCCTTCCGTCAGGGGCAGGAAGTTGCGAAGTTCTGCGATCATTACTTCACTCCCGCAACCTTGCCGTCTGTCATGTTTTGTAACTGGGCCGGCGTTAACTCAAAGATCGCATTGGGTGTGCCAGCCGCAGCCCAAATCGTTTCATATTGCAGCAGGTCTTCATCCAAATATGTTTCCATCTTCTGTGCATGTCCAAGTGGAGGCACTCCGCCGATGGCAAAGCCCGTCACAGCGCGCACGAAATCGGCGTCGGCGCGGTGGATGGGTTCACCTGCATATTCCGCGATGCGTTTTTCATTGACGCGATTCGCGCCGCTGGTCAAAACAAGGATCGGCTTATGGCTCACCTTGCCTTTGAAGATCAGCGACTTGGTGATCTGTCCCAGCGTGCAGCCGGCCCGGTCGGCGGCCTCCTGTGCGGTGCGGGTGGAATCGGCAAACTCGATCACGGTGATGCTAAAGCCGCGTTCCCGCAGCATGTTTTGGATTTTTTGAGCAGAAGGGGAAAGTTGATTCATGCGCCCAAGTTTAGCATAATCTTGATATACTGGCTGCCATGCCTGATGAGAAAACCGTTTATGCCCAACATGCTGACAAGTACGAAGACTTGGTTGCCCGCGAAGACTACCAAGGGAACATCCTGCGGACTCTCGAAGGGATCACGCCCCTCGCCGGCCGCCTCGCCCTGGACCTTGGAACTGGCGCCGGGCGATTGGCCTGTTTACTGGCCCCGCGCGTGACCTTCGTCCGCGCTTTCGACACTTCCCCGGAAATGCTGCGCGTTGCCACTGACAAGTTGAAAGCCAGCGGACTGGTCAACTGGCAGACCGATATCGCTGATCACCGGCGCCTGCCCGTGGACGATCATTCCGTGGATTTGGTTGTTTCCGGCTGGAGCGTGAGTTACCTGGCGGTCTGGAACCCCGATCACTGGCGCGAGGAATTGGATGCCTGGCTTGCCGAGATGAGACGCGTCCTGCGGTCGGGCGGCTTCATCGTTCTGTTTGAATCGCTGGGCACAGGCAACGAGTCCCCCCAGCGGCTGCCTCATCTTTCCGATTTCTATCCCTGGCTGGATGAAGCAGGATTCCAGAATACCTGGATCCGCACCGATTACAAATTTGATTCGCCGGAGCAGGCAGCCGGGACGGCCGGCTTCTTCTTTGGCGAAGAGATGCAAGCGCGCATCCTGCGCGAGGGCCTGGTTATCCTGCCGGAATGCACAGGCGTGTGGTGGCTGAAGATATAAAGTAAGGCGAGATAATATCTCGCTGCCATGCAAAAGTGAGATGCTTCGCTGCGCTCAGCATGACACAATGGGAGTATGGCAGCAACCAGGGTTTAGGGTTACTTTATTTTTGCCTTCTCTTTCGCGGCTTTCAGCAACCCCACAAACAGCGGGTGCGGGCGCATTGGCCGCGACAGGAACTCCGGGTGGAACTGGCTCGCCACCATGTACGGGTGGTCGGCGATCTCGGCGATCTCGATCAGTTTGCCGTCGGGGGAAATACCCGAAAAGACCATACCCTTTTGCTGGAAAGGCACGCGATAGGC
>JAKANW010000673.1 GCA_021823555.1 Chloroflexota bacterium | reverse complement strand
GGCATCATGAAAAAATAACTTGTTGCTCTTTCGGCTGCGGTCCTGATCACCGCCTGCGTAGGCTTGGCGATGCTGGCTATCGGCGGTGCAGCCCTGTTCAATAAAAATGGTGTGACCGCCGCCAACTCCAGCACAGACGCGTCCGCGGTGGCGCAGGTGAGCGTCCAACAACAGCAACAGGACGCGGCGCAAATCCAGCAGCTGCAAAGCCTCGTCGCTCAATATCAGTCGCGCGAACAGCAATACCAGCAGCGTGAACAACAATACCAGTCCCAATTGAACCAAGCCAATGCTCAGGTCCAACAGCTTCAAGCGCAGATGCAACAAGTACAAGCCCTGTTGATTGCCCTGCAACAACGCGGTTTGATTGCCGTTACCAGCGATGGCCGAATCATGATCATGCAATAGGAGACAACCATGAAAACCTTGAAATTATTGCTACGCATTTGGATCGGCACTACAAGCGTGTTCGTTTTCCTGGCAAGCTGGATCATGCTGGGGCATAGTCCCAAACCGATTTCCAATCCAAGTTCCTTATCGTCTGCTGCGCTCGTTGCGCCCTTGCCCACGCTGGCGCCTTTGCCTCCCATTGGTTCGGGCAACAACTCAGCAGGAGGCGGCACCAATTTCATGTTCGTCCAGCCGCCTGTCAACCAGATGCAGCGCCCCGTTTTCATCACCCGCGGTTCCTAAATGCAAACACTTGAATTTAGCGCCATGAATACCTCCGTCCTTTTGGCGGCGGAGGGGCAGGGCTGGGCGCAGGCCGGATTGCAATCCGCGCGAATGTATATCCAGGCTGGCGAGATGCGTTTCAGCCGTTTCCTGCCCGAAAGTGAACTCTCCCACCTTAACCGCAACGCGGGAAAGTGGATCAGCATCTCCGACGATATGCTCGACATTCTGCGCCAATCGCTGGCATTCTACAAAGAGACGGATGGCATCTTTGATCCATCCATTTTGCCGGACTTGAAACGCGTCGGATATGACCGGACGATGGATGAGGTCCGCACCCGGCAGGATTCTGATTTCACTTCCGACTCCGGGCCGACCGACCGGCCGGCTTTCGATGAGATCAGCTTGGACGTCCGCCGGAGCCGAGTGCGCTTCCCGCTCGGCTTGGAGATCGACTTGGGCGGCATCGCCAAAGGTTGGCTGGCCGAACAAGCCGCATCCTTATTGGAAGGAGCTTACACCGATGTATGCGCCGTCAACGCGGGCGGCGATATGCTCTTCGTCGGTCAGCCCGAGGGTGAGACTAGTTGGCGGGTGTACGTAGAGGATCCGCGCAATCCGTCCATGATGCTGACTGAGTTGCACGTGCCAGCCGGTGCGGTGGCAACTTCCTCGGTTGCCAAACGCAAATGGATGCAGGGCGGGCAGACTCGCCATCATTTGATTGACCCGCGCACAGGCGAACCGGCCCAAACCGAGTGGCTCTCTGTCACAGTGGTCGCGCCGAGCCTGACAGTGGCGGAAGTGTACGCCAAAGTGCTGCTCATCGGCGGTTCGCAGATGGTGGATTGGGTGCTGGCGAGGCATCCCGAAATTAGTTACCTGACAGTGGATGCGAAGGGAAACTTGGACGGGTCGCATCCGTTGGTTGGGTCAGAAGCCAGTTTGTGGTCCAGCCCGAACGTTGTCAAATTGGAACATTAGGAATCATTCGATGAATTCATCTTATCGTTCGCTGCTCGAAAAGAAGAACACGGAATTGCGGCAAGTGGTCAAGTCTATTGTGCTTGCCATCATTGCCGGTGCATTGTTCATCACCTTGTTGTTGATGCTCTGGTATTTGAGTTCGCCGCTTGGCGCGCCCGCCTCGCATACGCTGACGTCCCTGTTCGCCACGGACAGCGTGCAATCCTGGTGGTACATCACGCGCGCCGCCGGGTTGACGGCCTATTTCCTGCTGTGGCTCTCGAACGCTTGGGGGCTGGCGCTCTCGACCAAAATCTTGAAGCCCATTCTCGAAACCATGTTCACGTTCGACTTTCACGAATTCTTGTCACTGCTCGGTTTGGGATTTGTGCTGTTACACGTGATCGTGCTGATGTTTGACAAGTTCCTGCCCTATAACCTGCTCCAAATCCTGATCCCGTTCACGGGCACTTATCGCCCGTTCTGGGTGGGACTGGGCATCATCGGCTTCTATCTCTTCCTGCTCGTCACGGTGACGTTCTACTTGCGTCAGCGGATTGGTCAGAAGGCCTTCCGCTTCATCCACGTGTTCAGCTTGGCGGGCTACTTGGGCGTGACTCTGCATGGCCTGTTTGCCGGCACCGACTCGGCCCTGCCAATTGCCAAGGTGCTCTACGGGTTCACGTTCCTGATCATGTTGTTCCTGACCGTGTTCTGGTTTGTGATGAATCGCTTGAACCGGCCTACACCTGTTCCCGCGCCCGCGGCGGCGAAGAAGCCGCAAGTGCAGTCCAATCGCATGACGTACACTGGATCGTATCAAAGCATGAAGCGCAACAATTCGTCACTATCCACTTACAGCAAGACGCCCTCTTCCTCCTCCCAAAACCCGAATCGCCGACGCTGAAAGCGACGCGCTACTCGAACACAGAACCCCGGCTTCGCGATGAAACCGGGGTTCTGATTTTAAGCGCCTGACTATCGCCAGATACTTTCGTAGGGATGCTCGGCCGCCAGATGTTTCCCTTCTGCGAAACGCTTGGGGGTGAAGACTGAAACGTCCACGGTCTTCGGCGCGCCATCCAAAATCCACTCGGACATGCACAGGCCGACCGCGGGCGAGATCTTGAAGCCCGTACCGCTGAAGCCGCAGTCGAGCCAGAAACCCTCCGGGCCGATGGGACCCAGCGCGGGGTGCTGGTCGGGTGTGATGCCGTCGTAGCCGCCGTGGGCCGAGTGCAGCGCGCCCTTTTCCATGGCAGGGATGCGCTTGCACAGCCGGTCAATGGCGCGTTCCACAAATCCTTTGCGGGCGTGGTCGGTGTCGCCGTCGGGACTTTCGCCCAGCGGGTTGCCATCCTCCAGCCCGACCAGGGTCAAGCCGCCTTCGGGGCGGAAGTACATCGAGTTGGGGAAGTCAATCACCGTGGGGTGGGG
>JAKANW010000672.1 GCA_021823555.1 Chloroflexota bacterium | reverse complement strand
TTGGCAATGGCGACTAGCACGCCGCAGGAGTTCCCGTCAAAGCCTTTCTCGCTGCTATCATAGCCGATCTCCTTGATGACTTTGCGCGCCAGTTCATCAAAATTGACATGGGCGTTGGTGGTGATTTCTCCCAGCAGGGCTACGAAACCGGTCTTGGTGGCCGTTTCACAGGCGACACGCGACATGGGATCCTGTTCAAGACAGGCGTCCAGCACAGCGTCCGAGATTTGATCGCAGATCTTGTCGGGGTGGCCTTCGGTCACAGACTCGGAGGTAAACATCAGGCTGGGTGAAGACATAAAAGTGTTGCTCATCGAAGTTGGTACTCCTTTGTGAAATAAAATTGCCCTTTCAGACAATCGAAAGGGCAATTTACGCTCAAGGCATGGCTGCCCTCTCATCTTCCAGAACATCCTTCTGCCGGAATTGGCACCGTGTTCGGCTTACGCCGACCGGTTGTCGAGGCATCACAGGGCCGGTCCCTCCGCCTCTCTGGATAAGAGTGCCTTATTAGGGCTATGGATTACGGCGGGATAATACCACAGGTATTATCGAGCGTCAAATAAAACAGACCGTCAGTGCTCTGACGGTCTGTTATGGATAGTTTTTCGCTTAATTGTCTGACGCGCAGCGGAATCCAATCTTGGGAGAATACTCGCCAATGTAAGCGGGAGAATCGAGTGGCGCGTCGGGGTTGGGTCCAAGCACCGACGAGCGCTTCGATACACGGACATTTACATCAGCATCTTGAAAGGTGCCGCCGCGTACCACACGATTGAAGTAGTTCGTGCGGCCAGTTGGCCCGGGTGGGTTGAGGTTGACCGCTGTACTATAATATTTCGGATCGTAGAAATCGTGCACCCACTCGGCCACGTTTCCCGCCATATCCAGGACACCAAAGAAGCTGGCGCCAGATGGGAAACTGCCGACACGCGTCGTATCGCCAACGAAGAAGTTGACATTGGCGCGAGAGGAATCCGGGCGCTCATCACCCCATGGGTAGGTGCGGTAATCATTGCCGCGCGCAGCACGTTCCCACTCTGCCTCAGTGGGGAGGCGGCGGCCAGCCCATTTGCAGTAGTTTTCCGCTTCGCCCCAACTGACGTACACAACCGGATAATCCGCGTATTGAGGATCGCTGAAGTAGTTAGTCCGCGTGTCGGACTTGAGGGCATAAGGCAGTTGGCATGTGCCGGCCTTGACACATAAGGCGTACATGGCATTGGTCACTTCCACTTTATCCATCCAGAAACTGTGCATCGTCACTGAATGAACGGGGAGTTCATCTGAGGATGTTTTGCTGTCAACGCCACCCATCTGGAAGGTGCCTTCAGGGATATTAACCTGAACCATGCCATCTATGTTTGAGGTACGCTCCGAACCAGTGTTGGATGAGTTATCAACATTCCCAACTGGAGTGCTGGTCGGCATGGCAGTCGGGAGTGAAATAGGAGTGGGCTGTGCACTCCCCCCAATCTGGCAGGCCGTAGCAAATAAGGCCAGCGCTATCAAAATAGGAATTGTTTTTTTCATTGAAAGATCTCCTTTTCTTTGAGTTCTACGCCAAGTATACGAAAGAGGTACTAATTTCCTAATCCCCCAAAGGTAATACTCCAGTCAAATTTTACGACTTTTTGTGACATAATATCATAAATAAAAATGGATACACCAAATCTTTCTAACCCCTCCCGTACCGCCTCGCGTGTGTTTGTTGTTTGCGATCAGGATGCTACTGCACCCATCTGGGGATACATCATTCGCGAAAAAGGCTTGGTTGCCATCCTGGAGAGTTCCATCCAACGGGCAATGGAACGGTCTGTGGAAGAGATACCCGACTTGATCGTGGTGGATGTCAATGCTTCGCATAACCAGCGAATGGAATTGTGCCGAAAGTTTCGTTCATTGAGTGCCAGCCCCATCCTGCTTTTCCTGCCCACCAACAATGAACAGGAAATCCTCGAAGCGTACCAGGCTGGTGTGGACGAATGTGTGGTCAAGCCGATCAGCCCGGCCATCTTTCTGGCCAAGGTTATGGCCTGGGCGCGGCGCAGTTGGAGCGAGCCGATGACGCCGCGCCAGACGGGTCGTTTACGCCTCGATCCATCCCACCGTTCAGCCATTGGTTCCAGCGACAGGGAAATCAAGTTGACGAACCTAGAATTCCGTCTCCTGCACCTGTTGATGAGCCGTCCCGGTTACGTGTTCCCTGCCGAGGAGATCATCCAGACGGTTTGGGGCGCCGAGGGCGATGTCGTCCTGCTAAAAAATGTTGTCTATCGTTTGCGCAGGAAACTGGAAGAGGAGGCTGGGGAAAAACATTT
This sequence comes from Chloroflexota bacterium, assembly GCA_021823555.1. The sequence continues at coordinate 758 of JAKANW010000672.1, read as the reverse complement.
AATCCAGACCTGGCCGGGTGGATACAGTTTTGTAGAGGATTGAACATCAGGATGAACAATAACAAGGCTCCGCAATCGAACGGAGCCTCGCTTCATTTCCGGACCTTGAGTTGTTCCCGCCTCAATGATCGGACGCGCAGCGAAAGCCGATCTTGACCGAACTGTGGCCGAACAGCGCCTGGTTATCCAACAAAGCAGATGGATCGGGACCCAGCTCGTAGCCGCGATTCGAGACGCGCAAACTGAACCACACATCCTGAAAAGACCCACCCCGGATGACCCGCTGGTAGTTTCCGGGTGTTTCAGGCGGGCCGGGCGGATCGCTCGAAGGGGAGCTGGCATAGTAATTGGGGGAATATAAATCCATGACCCATTCCCAGACATTGCCCGCCATATCCAGCGCGCCGAAGGGACTGGCTCCGGCCGGATAGGAACCAACCCGGTTGGTATCATGGAGCAAATTATCAAAGTTGGCGTACGTGGCATCGGGCGGGTCATCGCCCCAGGGATAGGTGCGCATATCGTCGCCGCGTGCCGCACGTTCCCACTCGGCTTCGGTTGGCAGGCGGCGTCCAGCCCATTGACAATAAGTCCTGGCATCCTCCCAGGCCACTTGGATGACAGGGTAATCATTGAACTCTGGGTTTCCGAAATACAAGGGACGCGTAGCTGACGAGGTTTTTTGTGGAGCACGACAAACGCCCGCCTGCACGCACAGACCGTACATGCCGTTGGTTACTTCCAATTGATCCATCCAG
>JAKANW010000022.1 GCA_021823555.1 Chloroflexota bacterium | reverse complement strand
TTCGCGCGCCTATCAAATGGAATGGTTATTCGACCACCTGGCAGCCTGGATTGATTCTCTTGGACTGACCCAGCCGCCCATCTTGATCGGACACTCCCTGGGCGGGTACCTGACCCTCGAGTACGCTCGCCGCTTCTCGCAACGCACCCGCGGCCTGGTCCTGGTGGACCCGTTCTATCGCCTCTTCCAGTTGCCCGCCATCCTGCGCTTTTCATACCGCCATCCTGCCATCAACATGATGGTTGTGGAACGGACGCCCGAATGGTTGTTCCGGTTCATCATTGACATGACCAGCCTTTCCATGGGACATAATAACGGCAGCGGCTTGCACGACCTGCCGGAACACATCCGCGCCCAGACTGCGTTGGATTACAAACGCACCGCGCCGGGGGTCTATAACCTGCCCAATACGGCCAAGGATCTTACTCCTTATTTACCGACCATTTCCCAACCTGCGCTGTTGGTGTGGGGCAGGCACGATACCACCTTGTCGCCTGTCTCGTTCCGCGAACTCCTGGTGTCCATGCCAAATGGTACCGGGAAGTCCCTGGAAGCGGGACACGTGCCGCATCAATCCCGCGCGACCGAGTTCAACCAAATGGTGATGGAGTTCTTGAAAGACTTGCCGTGAGCCTATGCCATATTCAACAGGGAGGAATTTTTTAAGATAAATCCCCCATTTGGCCTCTTGTATTGCATCCGCCTTTATGCTACAATGCGGTTCACATCCGCTAGATGTACGGGGAATGGACAGTAATACCACCATATCTGGCGATAACATTTGTTCTATCTTGGAGTTGACCTCAGATGCGTTGTCCGTATTGTCAAAATGACAATTCAAAGGTTTTGGATACCTCCCACGACAGTCATGGAGGCATCCGCCGCCGCCGCGAGTGTTTGAAATGCGGGCAGCGTTTCAGTAGCTATGAACGCCCGATTTTGGCAACCCCTCTGCTGGTAAAACAGGATGGCACCCGCGAGGAGTTTGACCGCGAGAAACTGGCGCGCGGCATTCGCATTGCCTGCGCCAAACGTCCCGTCTCAGCAGCGGACATCGAGCGCCTGATCGGCCAAGTGGAAGCGCAATTGCAGAAAATGGGCAAAGCCGAGGTTTCTTCGCGGGTGGTGGGAGACCTGGTTATCAGTGGATTGAAGGAGATGGATCAGATTGCCTACATCCGTTATGCGATTGTGTACCTTCGCTTGGATGACCTGCATGCCTTGCGCAGCGAAATAGACCGCCTGCTTGAAGGCTAGTTAATTTAGACAGCGGCTCTCCCTGAGGGGAGGGAGTGTCGCTGTCTATTTTTGTCTCTGCTGTTACATACTAAACTTAGAGGAGAGTGTCGTATGGTTACGAAAGCCGCTTCCACCACGAAATCCAAACATGGACTGTTGCCTACGCCGCCCATGCCGAAAGGACTGCCCAAGGCGCAGTTGACGGATAATGCCCGCCAGGTGCTGGTGAGGCGCTACGTGCGCCGCGGCGATGATGGCAAGCCCGTCGAGACCGTGGAGGAGATGTTCTGGCGCGTGTCCTGGCATGTGGCCAAGGTTGAAGAAACCTGGGATGGTGATGTGCAGGCTGCGGCAATCAAGTTCTATCACCTCCTCAGCAGCAAGAAATTCTTCCCCAACTCTCCAACTTTTACCGGCGCCGGTACGCCGCTTGGACAGCTTGCCGCGTGTTTTGTGCTCCCGATCACCGATGATATGGGTCGCGACAGCGCCGGTATTTTCCAGACCTTGCGCGACGCGGCCTTGATCCAGCAGACCGGCGGCGGGAACGGGTTTTCGTTCTCGCGCCTGCGCCCCAAAGGCGCACTGGTCCAATCCTCGGCGGGACAGGCCACGGGACCGGTGGGATTCCTGCGTGTGTACGACCACGCCTTCGGGGAGATTGCCCAAGGCGGAACGCGAAGGGGCGCCAACATGGGCGTGCTGCGCGTGGACCATCCCGACGTGGAAGAGTTCATCACCTGCAAGACCGACGAGAACCAGATCACTAATTTCAATATCTCTGTGGGCATCACGGACGCGTTCATGTGCGCGGTACGGGATGACAAAGAGTGGGAATTGCGCTTCCCGGATATCGCCGAAATGAAAAATCGCCAGTTCAGCGGCACGCTCGAACAAGCCGAAAAGGTGGGCATTCCCATCCGCACTTATAGCAAGGTAAGGGCGCGCGAACTATTCGACAAAATTGTCAAACAGGCGCATCACAACGGTGAGCCGGGTGTGCTGTTTTTGGATGCCGCCAATCGCTCGAACCCCGTGCCGCACCTGTATCCACTGGAGTCAACCAATCCTTGCGGTGAACAATGGCTTGGACCTTACGAGAACTGCTGTCTTGGCTCAGTTAATCTCAACGAGCACTGCGGACCCGATGGAAGCGTGGATTGGGAGTCCCTGCGGCAGTCCGTCGCGACCGCCACGCGCTTCCTGGATGATGTGGTCGAAGCGAACGCGTATGTGCCGGCAGTGCCGCAGCTCAAAGAAGCTGCCCACCGCGCCCGTCGTATCGGCCTGGGCATTATGGGCCTGGCCGACCTGATGTATCATGTGGGCGTGCGCTATGGTTCAGTCGAGGGACAAGAGTTCGGCGCTCAGGTGATGGAGTTCGTGCGCTATCACGCCATGCAGACCAGCGTTGAACTGGCCGAAGCGCGCGGACCGTTCCCGGCTATCGAAGGCTCGATCTATGACATGGAGGACATGACTTGGACGCCGCCTCAGTCGCTGATTCCCTATCAGCATCACTGGGGCAGGCCCGAGGTCCAGTGGGAAGCGGTGGTGGAGGGTATCCGCAAGCACGGCATCCGCAACGCGGCGCAGACCACTGTCGCGCCGACCGGCACCATCGCCACCGTCGCAGGCTGTGAAGGCTATGGCTGTGAACCCGTCTTCGCGTTGGCCTACTTTCGCCACGTCAACGATAACGGCAAGGATTTGAAGCTGACCTACGCCAGCCCGCGCTTCGACGAATCTCTCAAGGCGTTGGGCTTCTTGGGCGAGGAAGAACGCCAGGAGATCGTCGAGCAGGTGATGAGCGAAGGTACCTGCCAGCACATTCAGGAAATCCCACAGTCCGTGCGCGAGGTCTTCGTCGTCTCGGCAGACATCGCAGCCGAGGAACACGTGCGCATGCAGGCCGCCCTGCAGGCCTTCGTGGATAACTCGCTTTCCAAGACGGTCAACTTCCCCGAAGGTGCCACGCTGGACGACGTGGCCAAGGCTTATATGCTGGCCTGGGAGCTGGGCGCAAAAGGCATCACGGTTTATGTGACCGGTTCGCGCGAGAAGGTGGTGTTGGAGACCAAGGCGACCGCGGACAAGAAACAGGGCGCTTCGGCCCCGCTCAGCGCGGCGCCCGCGCCTGTCGTCCTCCCTACGGGAACGATGTGGCACGACACGAAGAAGCCGCGTCCCAAAGCGTTGACCGGCAAAACCTACCACGTGGAGACTCCGCTTGGCAAGGCCTTCATCACCATCAACGAGAACGGCGGGACCCAGCCCTTCGAGGTCTTCATCAACACGGCCAAAGCCGGCTCAGAGACCGCCGCGGTCTCTGAGGCCATCGGACGCCTGATCTCGTACATCCTGCGCCTGGCCAGCCCGGTAGCGCCGACCGACCGTATGCGCGAGGTGGTGCGGCAACTAGCTGGCATTGGCGGCGGACGGTCGCTGGGCTTTGGTCCCAACCGTGTGCGTTCCCTGCCGGATGGCGTGGGGCAGGTGTTGGAGACCTACCTGCGTGAAAAGGATGGCCTGACACCTGCGGTCAGCGAGGAGAAGTCCAGCGGCAACGGCGGGCACAAGCTGGAGGCCGAAGCGGAGGCTGCAGCCGCTGTGCCGATGACGATCGGCGACCTGTGTCCCGAGTGCGGCGAGGCTGCCGTGGTGAATGAAGAGGGATGCAGGAAGTGCTATGCGTGCGGATATAGTGAGTGCTAGAAGGTTGTCGGAGAGATAAATTCTTCTCTTCCCCACCCCCTACTCCCTCAACCTCTTATATCGCCCCAACAATTCCCTCACCTGCTCGTGCGGCATGGCCTTGACGTTTAGCCCATCCTGACCGGTCATCTCCTCCCCTGCGACCAGAGCATTGATGATGGCTTCCTCGGTGGCAAACACAGATGAGGATAACAACGGGTCGAGACGTTCGTTGGAGAGCGCCTGCAACGTAGCCACTCCGTTCTCATCCCCGTGAAAAGCATTGGGATTGGCTGTGGAGAAGGCCAGGAAGATATCGCCGGAACCGTGGCCGCCCAGGCTGCCCGTGCGCGCCATGCCCAGCGCGGCGCGTTTAGCCAGGCGTTTGAGTTGGAAGGGCAGCAGCGGCGCGTCGGTGGCCAGGATCACGATCAGCGAGCCGTCATCCTGGCGGAAGGGATTCTCGCCATTGGTCCAGATCGCGTCGTCTGTCAAATGCTGGCCGACGGGTACGCCTGCAATGGTCAACTGGTAGCGGCGACCAAAGTTGGCCTGTACCAGCGCGCCGACCGTCCAGCCGCCCAGCTTGTCCGGCAGCTTGCGCGAGGATGTCCCTGTGCCGCCCTTGAATTCGTAGCACAGCATACCCGTCCCGCCGCCTACGTTGCCCTCGGCAATCCGCCCTGCTGCCGCCGACTCGAGGGCGCTCATCACGTGTTCAGCCGTGACGTGGAAAGCATTCATGTCATTGAGCCAGCCGTCCGCCGTCTCGGCCACCACCGGGCACGACCAATGCTGGAGCAGCTTCCCGTTTTTGGCCTGCCAGGCGATGATCGCATCGCGCACCAAGCCCACACTGTGCGTGTTGGTGATCCCCAGCGGGCCTTCCAGAAAGCCGCCCTCCTCCATCCAGGCCGCGCCGGTCATCTCGCCGTTGCCGTTGAACGGGAACCAGGCTGTAAACACAGGATCGTGATTCCGGCTCCCGCGCGGATGGATAATGGTCACACCTGTCCGGGCTGAGTCGCCCTCGATCACGGTGGCATACCCAACGGTCACGCCTGAGACGTCTGTGATGGCGTTATACCTCCCCGGAGTCCCCTCGAACGGAATGCCCAAGTCGCGGGCGCGTGCTTTAGTCATGGTCTCTCCTTGGTCAGTTGCACCAGCCGGTCGGCGATATTCTGCATGATCTCATCCGGTACGCCGTCGGCGGCGCGCGATTGGACGCGCGTGTCTATTCCATCGTTGACGTAATCCACCACGACGAAATCCTCGGCCAGCGCGATCTCGGTGGAGAACCAGTCCAGCTTGCAGATGGAGGCGATGCGCTTCGTATCGCCCCACAGCCTGTCGAGGCCGTAGCGGGCTTTTTCCTCCGCTGTGACCACCGCGAAAACATGCGTCTCGGGGTGCCACCAGCAGGGGAAAGCCTCGCCCGCCGCGTAGTAGCAGCGGAACCAGGCCACGCGGCCCTCCAGCAGGCGCGGCTGGACGATGGCCTGAATAAGATACTTGTGAGTGGGGAACTCAGTGCGCGCCCGCATGATCTGTTCCATCGAGGAAGCTCCCAGGATCACACCTTCGCCTCCGCCGCCGTTGGACGGTTTGATGACGAACCTATCGCCCAGCGGCGTGAGATCAAAGGACGGCGCGACGGGCTGCTCGATGAAGGGCGGCAACAGGATGGTGTGAGGGGTATTCAGCCCCGCCTGGATCAACTCCAGGTGCATGGTGGCCTTATCTTCCGACCACAAGGAGAGTTCCCTGGGGTTAATATAGCGCGCCCCGTGTTCGCTGGCCCAGCGGTTAATCGGCTCGAAGCGGATATCACCCTGGGCGCGGTCGAGCAGGGTTCCAAAATTGACCTCGCCTTTGTAGAGGGCCGTGATGGCTTCCAGCAAATTGGTGGGCGTCACCTGCCAAAGCGTCCTGCCCTGTTCCACGCAGGCGCGCTCGACCATGCCCACGAAGGCATCGTCATATTCCCAATACCACGGCAAACAAAGATCATAATGAGTCATTGCCGACATTATAATTGTTCCATCCCCCTCGCGCTGAGCGAAGACGAAGCGCCGGTATTGAAGCGGCTTCCACGAGGAGCGCTTTAACTTCACTCGGCGCGAATGCCTGCTGGAGGCCTTATGATTCCCGAAGCTTTGCTCGAAGTCCGCACGCACGACGGCCCTGATTACAAGCCATTGATTGACTATCAAACCTGGCGCGTGGCCCTGATGAACTATACGCCCGACCTGACGCCCGATAAGATCAACCGCATGCAAAAGCACACCGGGACCGATGAGGTCTTCATGTTATTGGCCGGGCGTTGTATTTTATTTTTGGGGGAGGGGGAAGAGCGCGTGATGAAAATCCACGCGGTGGATATGGAGCCGTATAAGCTCTACAACGTCAGGAAGGATTGCTGGCATTCGCACACCTTCAGTGAAGATGCGCGCGTGCTGATCGTGGAGAACCGCGACACGGTCGAGTCCAATTCACCTTTTGTGGGGTTGAGCGAGGAACAGCAAGAACAGGTGGTGGAGTTGGCGAAGAAGTTGTGGAGATAATAAATTATCCAAACCTGAAACCGGCGACGAAGGCGGCGGTCATCACCAGCCACAAGCCGGGTAGGATTTTCAGGGTCGTTTCCCTGGAGAGGATCGGCTTGCCTGTTTTCAGGAAAGAGACCAGCAGGCCGTCCAGGCTGATCAAGGCGCCGCCTATGCCAACCAGCACAAAAGCAGGCCCGGCCCGTCCCTGCACAGAGAGCACAATGGGCAGCAGGAAGATGATGACCCCTGCGACGCCGTGGACGAGGGTCAAGATAAGGGTGGGCAATTTACCCGGCATGGGAGTTGAGCGGGTGACGATGACAGCCAGGAATCCGATGATGGTGAGGACCAGATAAGGGGTCTGGTAGGAGGCGAGGTATTCCCACACCAGTCCCAGGGACAGGCTGAGCGGAATGATCGTCGAAACGATCACGACCACGGGACTATCCAATACTTCAAAGCCCAGGATAATGAGCAATAGCCCTGCCAGGAGCAATACCCCAAAGGCGACGGTGTAGGCAATGATCGGCGCGGCGGCGAGCTTGTCTATGCCAACGACGATTTCATACGCGGCCAGCAGGCAAGTGATGGAAAGCAGGGCGCGGTCGAGCGTGGTCATTTTCATTGAATAATCCTTGTAGAGGCAACCCGCCATGTTCATCGCGTTGACGGAATAATCTTGACGGGTCGCCCCTACTGCAATGTTACAACGCCCGCAGCGCCAGAATGATCATGGCGCTCAGCATATACAGCGAGGCGTATTTGAATAAACCGAAATTGACCCGTTCGGATTGGACGCGGAAGGTGGCGAAGGCCAACAGGAGCAAGCCTGCGGTCAGCACGGCGATCAGGCGCAGATAGCCCGCGCCGAGACCGATCAACATGCTGGCCCAACCGATGGCAGCGGCTGCCAGCACCGACGAGATGGCGATGGTCGCGCGCGTAAATGTGTCGCCGTAAGCAGATGGGAAGGTGGGCACGCCTGCGTTGACGTAGTCTTCGCGGAATTTGAGGGAGAAGGTCAGCGTGTGGGTGGGGATCCAGAACAGGATGGCCAGGGCCAGCAGGATGCCCACTAGGTCAATCTGCCCTGTGGCCAGGGCGCGGCCTGAGAGGATCGGCATGGCGCCTGAGATACCGCCCCAGACGATGCTCCAGCAGGTGCGGCGCTTGAGCCACAGCGTGTATACGATCACATCGAAGAACCAGCCTGCGAAAACGACCGTCCCGTACAGCGGGGCGATGGCAAGCGCGCCGCCCACGCCGAGGCTGGAAATGACCATGCCCACCCAGAACACTTCGCCGCGACTTAACTGCCCCGAGGCGGCGGGACGTTTGTGAGTGCGCTTCATTTTTGCATCAATGTCATGGTCGTACCACATGTTCATAATGGTCGAGCCGCTGATGGCGAGGAAGAGCGTGAGCGAGACGCCCAACAGGGTGGACAGCCCAATGCGCGTCCCGGCGCTGAGATAGCCTGCAATACCTGTGGTCAGCAGCAATCCCGTTTGCGTGGATTTGATCAGCGGCCAGTACAGGTGGATTTTTTGGAGGATGGTCATGATGAACTCCTAAAGGCAGTGATCAGGAAGATGAAGACAGGGATGGTCGGCAGCCATTCACGGGTTCCTGTATCCTGAACTCTAATTTTACCGCTGTGCGCTAAAATCAGTCAGTTGATTGTTCTCAGGTTGTATAATCTAATTGTGCCTGCTTCCAATTTGTACGCTGCCAAAAATCTTGACACACTTTCGATCTGATTCCCTGTCTCCGATAGATCCTACCGCCTCGCATGACTTGCGCGAATGGCGTACGCTTGTATTGGAAGGGATTTTGCGGGGGATATTCGTCGTTTGGTTGTTTACGCTGGTCGGCGGTATAAACAATGTACTTATAGCCTATCACCAGGAATATCAGTTGTATAAAAACCCATTGGTGATCGTTGTCTCAGCGATTTCTGTTTACCTGGCGACCACCGCGCTGCTGGCCTTTATCACATTTGATCGCCGGCTGCGCTACGAATGGCGGGCAGGATTGCTGCTTTTTATTCTCTACGTGCTTGGCGCAGTGGGACTGGCTCTTGCCTCGTTGAGCGGGGATGGCCGCATTTTCCTGTTTGCTTTTATCATCCTTGCAGCCATATTTTTTGACTTTTGGATCAGCCTGGTAGCCTTGGGGACGAGTGTCGCCACGTATGTTATCGTAGGCTGGCTTCAGGTTACGGGGATACTGGTCGTGCCGTCAATACGCCAGGTGCTGGCCAGGGATGCCGGGGCATGGTTCAGCGGCGGTTTGGTGCTATTGCTATTGAGCATCGCCGCTCTGATTTCCACTACTTATCTATTACAGGCGCTGGGCAGGAGTTTGAACGAGTCGCGCGAGACGTTAGCGCGCGAACAACACCTCAGCCGTACATTGCGTACGGTCAGCGACGTTAATCAATTGATCGTGCGTGAGCAGGATCCAGGGAAGTTATTATCCGAGGCCTGCCAGCTTCTCGTTTCGGCGCGCGGCTATTCCTTTGCATGCGTGGGAATGTTCGGAGCAGATGACAATACCACCAAAGTGGTTGCTCGCGCAGGCGGCGCAACAGGTGTTGAGCAATTCATTATCAACATCGGTCAGGAAGGGGCGCAAGATCCCGCCTGCGTCGAAAAAGCGATTCGAACACGCCGGTATTTCCTTGTAAGTCCTGTAAACGACAACGATGTTTGTGCTGTATGTGCATACCATGCCGGTTGCCCCGCGCGTGCAGTCATTGTCTTGCCGCTCTTGCGTGAAGAAAGCGCTTTTGGGGTGCTGGCGATAGATCATGTCCTTCCGGCGCCTGCATTCGACGATGAAGAGATACACTTGTTGCAGGGATTGACGGACAACCTGGTATATGCGCTGGGAAGCCTGGAGGCAAACAAACGCTTGCAGACTTATGCCCGTCACCAGTCCCTTCTCAATGAAATTACCCGAACAGCCCTGGAAGCGTCCGACCTTGAAACCATGCTTCAAGTGTTGGTCCGACGGCTGGAAGGGGCGCTCAATGCGGATGAATACTATGTCACCCTCTTGCAGAATTTCCATGGAGCGCCTGTTTATATAGCGAGTTCAGATTCATTGAAATCTATCATCCAGGCTGGGAGACCAAAGCCGGGTGATAAGGTTTTGAGCCAGTCCATCCTGGAGAGAGGCCAGGCGCTGGTAATCGAAGATATCATGAAGACCCCCTTCATCAGCCCGCACATTGCTGCGCTCCTCCCGGCCCGATCCGCTTTAGGATTACCTCTTATCGCAAATAACCAGAAACTGGGTACCCTTGTGTTCGGCTTTCAGCAGGCGCATCATTTCACGCCTGAAGAGATTGAATTGGGGGAACAGGCTTCCAGGCAGATTGCCCTTGCCATCCTGAAAGCGCGGCTGGAAATGGAAACACGTTCCAAAGCCACGGAACTGGGGAAGTTGTATGCCGCCTCCCAGGATATGGCCGCCAGCATGATCGATCCTCCTGCGCTTCTGCAGGTTTTGATCCATCACATGACCGAAGCCCTGGAAGCTACCAGCGGTTATATCAGCGTGGTTGACCTGGCTGGGGCCACGCAAAGCACCCTGGCTGAATATTGGTCTGAACAGGCCTCCGCCTCTGAGCGCCGGCACGATATAGGAAGAGTCCATTCTCTCGATGACTATCCTGCCCTTCGGAGTGCAGTCACCACCGGGCAGGTGGTCGTCCTTCAAGACGATGACGATGGCTGCTCTGATATGGAACGCCGGCAATTTGCGACTTGCGGCGTTCGAGCCATCATGTTCGTCCCCATCATGGCGCATGGGAAGTTATTTGGAGCGGTCGAGATAAGGGAGGGCCGCCGCAAACGTGAATTCACCTTGAACGAGATCAATCTCGTCTCGAGCCTGGCGAGTCACGCCGCCGGCGTCATCGAGAATGCTAATTTGTTTTCTGAACTGACGCGCCGCGAGAATTATTTCCGCGCCCTCTTTGAAAACTCTGCGGAAGGTGTGGCGATTTTGAATGCAGACGGGATCTTCACTTACCTTACGCCGCAAGAGGAAAAACTGCTTGGCTACGATCATTCGCGGGTTGTCGGGCGTTACGCTTTTACCATTGTCCATCCCGATGATCTTGCGCGCGCCAAAAGTGCTTTTGCTGAAAGTATCCAAAGTCCCGGACAGGTGATTGATGTGGAGTGCCGCGTCCGCCATGTTGACCACACGTGGCGTCACCTTGAGATTTCGCTGAAGAATCTCCTGGATTCCCCAAGCGTAAAAGGCGTGGTGGCCAATTTCCGCGACATCACCGAACGCAAGCTGGCCGAAGAAAACCTTCGCCGCCATGCCCACGAACTCGAGATCCTGGCTGCTGCCTCTACGGCTTTGCGCACGGCGCAAAAAGTCACGGAAATGATCCCCATCCTGGTGCAGCACGCCATCCGCGCGGTGAATGGTACCTACGGTTCGATCTTCCTGCTCGACCCCGAACAGGGCGATTATGTCTCGCGCGGTTGGTATTCTGCGGATGGCGTGCCCGCATATCCGCTTCCTGACGAAACGATCTTGCATCATCGTATTGGCGAGGGCATTACCGGGCGGGTTGCGCAGGCGGGCGAACTTTACGTCACCGAGGATGTCCACCAAGACCCCAGCGCGTATATCCTGGAAGCTGAAAAGGAACGCCTCCAGGACGCGCATGGCGGCGTATCCCTGCCCCTGCGCGCCGAGGAACAAGTGATCGGCGTCATGCACGTCTGGATGAAAGACCGGCATATCTTCACTGAAATGGAAATCCGCCTGCTGATCGCCCTGGCTGAAACGGCGGGCAACTCCATTCATCGCGCCATGCTCTTTGAGCAGACCCTCCGACAAGCCGAGGACCTTATCCGCGCTTATGACAATACTCTGGCCGGCTGGGCGCGGGCGCTTGAGTTACGTGATGAATTAACCGAAGGGCATACCCGCCGTGTAACAGAGTTGACCGTTCAATTGGCGCGCGCGCTGGGGGTGCCCGAAAACGATCTCGATCATATCCGCCGCGGCGCGCTCCTGCACGACATCGGCAAAATGGGCATTCCCGATTCCATCCTGCACAAACCCGCCCCTCTGACGGCCCATGAAAAGAAAATCATGCAGCTTCATCCGCAGTATGCGTATGAAATGTTATCCCTCATTTCGTTCTTGCGCCCTTCACTGGATATTCCCTATTGTCATCACGAACGTTGGGAAGGCAGCGGTTATCCGCGCGGCCTCAAAGGTGAACAGATCCCCTTGGCGGCGCGCATCTTCGCGGTGGTGGATGTATGGGACGCACTCACCTCGGACCGCCCATATCGCGCGGCATGGGAACCGCAAAAAGTCCGGGAATATATCCAGCATGAAAGCGGTAAACATTTCGATCCACGCATTGTTGAGACTTTCTTACAGATGGACCTGGAGAGCTGGCTTACAGACCAACGTCCCTCCTGAGCAGGTCAGCCACCGTCTCACGCTTCACGATCAGGCGCGCCTGTCCGTCTTTCAGCCACACCACCGCCGGCCGCCGCGCCCCGTTGTAATTGCTGGACATACTCAGCTGGTATGCCCCGCTGACCGGCACTGCAATCAATTCACCCGGCTCGACTTTCGGCATGGGCAGGTCTTCGAGGATGACATCGCCGGACTCACAAAATGGTCCCGCGATGGAAACCCTCTCGCTTCTTTCCCGACCCGGGCCTGCCACCGTTAAACAGGAATAGCGCGTCCCGTAGAGTGCGTGCCGCGGATTGTCAGCCATGCCCCCATCGGCCAACAGCCAGGTGCGGTCCCCGCGTTGCTTCACTGCCCCGACGCGGTAGATTGATACCCCGGCGCGCGCTACCAGGCTGCGACCGGGTTCCAGGTGTAAGTGGGGGAGCGGCAGGTCGCGTTGCCGGCATCCCTGTATCACCCTATCGGTTACCGTATGCACGTACTCAACAATGGATGGATTGGGCAATTCGTCTTCGTGATACGATACCCCCCAGCCGCCGCCCGGAGAAAAATGCCATTCGTCCCCCAACCCAATCTCCAACGCCAGGTCAAGCGCCAGGTCAATCGCCGGCCTGAGCGGCGACGCATCCCGGAAGTTCGAACCTTGATGGAAGTGAATGCCCGTTAGCGGCAGGCCATTCCTTTTGCAAACCTGCGCTGCTTCGAGCAATTCCTCGGGTGTCATCCCGAATTTGCTTTTGAAATGACCGGTCTGGGTATGAGCGTGATGCGTCTCCACCGCGATGCCGGGCTGCAGGCGCAGCCATAATTCAGCCATGTCCTGTCTCTGGTCGAGGCTGGCCAGCCGTGCCAGCTCGGACAGATTATCCACTACGATGGTGCCGGCTTGCCCAAAGGCGGCGCGCAGATCCGCGTCAGACTTGTTGACGCCGTGGACGAGCACCCGCTCACGGGTCGCGCCGGATGCGGATGCGATGGCCAGTTCGCCCTCGCCCGTGCAGTCCAGCCATAATCCTTGTTGTTGAGTCCATTGAACGATGGCTTTGCACAGAAAGGCCTTGCCTGCATAGGTAATACTGGCAGGGGCGGGATATGCCTCGAGCGCGGAACGATACTCTGCCAGCGCGTTATCCAGCGTGGCGCGGTCGTAAATATATAACGGAGTCCCGTAGAAATCTGCCAGGCAGACGAGAGATTGCCCGGCGACGGCCAGCGAGTCATTTTCAATTGTGGTTGTATCGGGGAAGAGGAGGAGCCGGTTCAAGATCATTTAATTGCCAAAGAACAGGCTCCACCATACTTGCCAGTTTGGCATGGGTGTTGGCATGGCTGTTGGTTCCGGTTGTTGGATTGGCTCACTGCCTGGCTGGCCGATGGTCACTACGGGCTGGTCGCCGTCCTGGATATAGTGGCCTTCAGTATAGGCCCAATCCCTGACCGCCTCGGTTGAACCGGCAAAGGCGACCTGTGTTTGCAAGGCCTGCTGGGTCTGTACTGCCTGTGTGGCCTGGGCGCGTACTTCAGCCACCTGCTTGTTCAGGGTATCCAGGGTCTCGATACGGCGGTTGAAATCAATCACCATCAGGATCAACACCAGGATCCCGCCTATCACCAGTACACGACGGAAACTGATCGGCAATTTCGGCATGATTGAATCTTACCCTCAATCGTGTGGGTTGGCAAGAAAGACAGCCTCTGGTACAATTCGCCGCCGGGCGTTGTACCCTTCGCCCCATTCATATTTTTGCCAGAAA
>JAKANW010000671.1 GCA_021823555.1 Chloroflexota bacterium | reverse complement strand
GCGCATGAGCGCCATTGCGGCGGAGGAACTTGTGTCTCTTGGTTACACCAATGTCTGGAATCTGACAGGCGGCATGGTGGACTGGGAGCAGGCTGGTTACAACATCGAAAAATAAGGAGACCTCTCATGATCAAAGACCCCGTCTGCGGCATGACAGTCAGCCCGCAGAGCGCCATCACCGTCCGTTATCAAGGACAAACGTATTACTTCTGCTCGCAGATGTGCAAGATGATGTTCGAACGCGAGCCTGAGAAATATGCGACCGCCGCGCAGGGAGCAATGGGGGAGTAGAAACCATGACCGACGAATCCCTGGAATCGTTCCAGCCGGACCGTGAAACCGATTCTGCCAGACGGCGGATTCGGCAGATCGCCCTGGCCGCCATCGTGATTGTCGTCACGTTCCTGGTCGGACTCGGAAGCGGCTACCTGAAATGGGGGCAGGATGAAACGGCTCAAGCAAAACAACAAAAAGAACTGACCCAGCTCTACGAGCAGGTCAACCCCGCGCAGGGGTACGCGCTTTCCGTCCCCTATGGCGACCTTGGACCTCGGCTGGTGGAGGCGGGTGTCATTGACTACGATGCCTTCCTGCGTGTCATGTCGGCCAGCGGCGACGCCGTGAGCAATCGCCAGATTGACATTTTGAAAAAGGGCAGCGACGAGGAGATCGTTATCACGCGCGAGAACGCCCACTTCCTGCTGAACTTCTTTTGGGCGGTTGGGTTGGCAAACAGGAATGCGATTCTCACCGACGGGGCGATGGTTCAATACAGCGACGGTCAAGTGGAACGCTTCGCCTCTACGGGCGGCTGGACTCTGGCGACCAGGCCAATCACCGACATCTACGCCAGCCTGGATTTGATTCCGCTCACCGCCGAGCAGCAGGCCCGCGTGGAGGAGGTGGCCGCGGCGGTCTATCGTCCGTGCTGCAACAATCCGACCATCTTCCCCGATTGCAATCACGGGATGGCCATGCTTGGCCTTTTGGAATGGATGGCTTCCAACGGCGCGACGGTTGACGAAATGTTCGAGGCCGCCAAATACGTCAACGCCTTTTGGTTCCCGCAGCAGAATCTCGAAATCGCCATGTATCTCAACACGAGTCAAAATGTGGATTTCAAAGACGCCGAGGCGCGGCAAATCGTCGGCGCGCAGTTCTCGTCAGGGTCGGGGGCTGCCATGGTCCACCAGCGATTGCAAGCCAGCGGCGTATTGCCTCAGGCGCCCAGCGGTCAAGGCGGCAGTTGCGCGAACTAATGCAGGTCGGATTGTCAATCCGACCTGCTCCGAGATGAAACCATGATGATGGGCTTTGGCTTCTTGTTCATGCTGGCGTTGTTGGCGATTCCGATCTTGCTGTTCGTTGGGGTGGCCGTGTGGATAATGAAACAATCCGCACAGCCGAATCGGCCTCAACCGCCAGCGGTCAATCCGCCAAACACAGCGAAACCAGCGGTTGTTCCGCCCGCGCCCTCGGCGAGCGCCGGACGCGCCTGCTCTCATTGCGGCGCGGGACTGCAACCCGATTGGACGCACTGTCCGCAATGCGGCGCGCCCGCTTCGTAAGCGGTTGGAGGCATTATGAGCAAAGCGCATACAAAGAAATCAAGACCGGCTTCTCATCACAAAGAGTGGCCGGTCGTGGTTTATTTTTGGGCGTTCGGGTTGGCGATCTTTGGATACCTCATCGGCAGGTTTGCCCTGAATTCATGGCCGCACCCTTATCACTGGCTCTCTGCGCTCGCGGGCGGATTGGCGGGGATTCCCATCGGCTGGCTATGGTATTTCAAGCGCGGAGACATGTTTTAGAAGAACCTTGTCATACGCCAAACTGCCTATCTCGAATTGCGCTGTTTGACGGTCAAAGTTTCATACTCCTTTGTGCCATAATGGTTTTGGAAAGGAGTTGAAATGAAAGCACAGATCAACTTTCGGGCTTTGACCATAACCCTGTTCATCGCCCTGCCATATAATTACCTCATCACGCGCCAGAATCCCGCGTAGGCGCGCCAAAACTCACGAAAGGAGAAAAACGAAATGAGCGAAATGCACAAAGACCCCGTTTGCGGCATGGACGTGACGCCCGAATCCGCCGCTGGCAAGTCCGAATACAACGGGCAGACCTACTACTTCTGCTCGCTCGGCTGTAAAAAATCCTTCGACAAGGAGCCTGAGAAATATCTCAAAGCCGACGAACACGCCCACCATCACTAATCTTCCACGAATGACCTGTCCGGCGACAGGTCATTTTTGACTCCGTCATTGTGAGGGCTGGTCGAGTAGGCGGCGTTCGTTCGCCGTATCGGGACCGAGTGAAGCAGTCCCCTTGAGGCGCCGGGAGATTGTGTCGCCGGATCGGGGCCTCGACACGCAAAGAACGCTACTCGACCGCCGACCCTCCTCGCAAGAACAAACCGAGAATCTTCAACCCCTCTTTGTCGTGCCTTTACACAATCTTTACGTGTGTCTGCTATCCTTTAGTCATCAAGAAAGGAGCAAAGCATGTTTCTCATGTGGATCGTCCCGCTGTTGTTGATCGGCCTGGTCGTCTGGGCTGTCTCTGGAAATAACTTCGTCAATGCCTTCAAGCCCGTCGCCAGCCGCCCCTGCCCGAATTGCCACCAACCCGCGCAGGCGGACTGGAAAGTCTGCCCGCATTGCGGACAAACCTTGTAGCGCGAGATTTATCTCGCAATGGAGGATGTTTTATGTGCGGTTGTATGCTCATGCACGCAACGATGGATCACGGCGAACATCAACACCCTTCCCAACCAGGGAACGCGCCCGTCGCGGCCGCGCCTGTTTCCAATACAAAATGCGCGCACTGCGGTTTTCCCCTGCAGCAGGGATTTGCCTTCTGCCCCAGTTGCGGGATGAGTTTGCGGACGGTGAAATGTCCCGCCTGCGGACAAAAGGTGGATCCCGCCTGGGCGACCTGCGCCTATTGCGGTTCGCCGTTGGGCGAAACGCTCAGCAACACGGCGCATCATTGATACGCTACTCTCAAGAAAGGAACATTAAAATGAAAAAGACAAACTGGCTCGCCATCACCCTCGGCGCCATTCTCGCCCTCATCCTC
>JAKANW010000670.1 GCA_021823555.1 Chloroflexota bacterium | reverse complement strand
TCGTTGAGCATGTACCCATTATTGTAATTTTGCGGGTCGAACAGATTCGAGTCGAAACCGGGCGAGGAGGCCATGGCCAGCACGCGGCCGGTGTCGCGTTCTATCACCACCGCCGCGCCAGTGAAACCGGCAATGGCTTTCTCAGTCTCATATTGCAAGTTCTTATCCAGCGTCAGGTAGACGGAATCAGCCGGCGCCGGGTCAACCTGCGCCAACTGGTTGATGATCTGTCCCTGCGAGCTGACGATGTAGAGCGTGCCGCCGTGCTTACCGGCCAGCGCACTCTCTTCGGCAAGCTCGATGCCTGCATAACCGACGCGCTCATCGCCGCAATAGCCTTTGCGTTTGAAGGCGTCGATGTTATCTGGCGAAATACTGAGAGTGTAGCCCAGCACCTGCGAGGCGCTCCCGCCGTTGGCGTAGTAGCGCGACGTGTAGGGATTGGTCACCAGGCCGGGCAGGCCCGAGCGAATGAGTGCGTCGCCTTCGGTGGGCGAGGTAGTGCCGACCGGGATGTACCAACCGGGACCGGAGCCCACGATCTTGTTCGCCAAGGCTTCAGGATTAATCCCGGTCACGCGCCAAATGGCGGTGGTGAGCGTAAGCACCTGATTCAAATTGACATACGCCGTATTGACGCCCAATGCCACCGCCTCGGTGGTGGTCACCATCGGGTTGCCGTTACGGTCAAAGATGTCGCCGCGGGTGGGCGCTTTGCAATCCAACATCAGGCGGTTACCGCCCGCCAGTTCCGGCAGAATCAGCGAGTCATCCCAATGGAGCCGCCACTGTCCGTTTTCAAGATTGAATTGCGCCACCATACTGCGCGTAATGTCACCGGCCAGGGTGGAATGGTAGGTAACCTGAAACGGCACTTGGGCGCTGAGCGGGCCAAGGCCAGCCGCGCCCACCTGGTAGTCCAGGCTGGCCGCGCTCATGGTGTTGAGCACGTCGCGATAGCGCTGAATAAAATCATCCTGCTTGATGGCCGCCTGGCTGGCCTGATCCAGCACGGCGTACATGGCGGCATAATCATTACCTTTCAAGGCCTCCAAAAAAGTGCGGAGTGCGCTGGTCGCATCGGGTGCGTGGGTTACGCCGACGACCGGTGTGGGCAGCAGCGCGGTGGGGCTGGCGGATGGCGAAAAAATAGAGCCGCCTCCATTTCCGGTTCCGCACCCCACAAGCAAGGTCAATACGATGGCGAGACTGAGCCAACGAAACAGTTTCATTCGATTCCTTTCAACGTACCAAATCGCTGGACAAAATTCCAGCGAAGACGAGACACTGATATTTCAAAAAAGCCTGGCATTTAATAGGAACGTTTGCACTGGGTGGAAGTTCCATTCGCGCCAGCAGACGCGTGACGTGACACATTGGCAGACCCATCACGCTGGCGAAGCAGCCGCTCATCGAGGCCACCGGCTGGAAACCGGGATGCTGGATGGCGTATGCCCCCGCCTTATCAAGCGGGTCGCCGGTGGCAACGTAAGCCTCGATTTCGGCGTCGCTGTAGTCGCGCATTGGCACATCGGTGACGCACACATCGGTGAGCAGGAGACCGTCGCGCACGCGCAGCGCGGCGATGCCGGTATAGACCTGGTGCGTGTGCCCGCGCAGTTGACGCAGCATCCGCTTCGCCTCCGACGGGTCGGCGGGCTTGCCCAAAATCGCGTCACCGTCTACCACGGAGGTATCTGCCGCGAGCACGAACTGACCTGCCTCGGCCCGCGCCGCCGAGGCGCGCGCCTTGACCTCCGCCAGCCTGCGGACGTAGTCGCCTGGTTTTTCCTCCGGCAGCAGACTCTCGTCCGCGTTCGAGACAATGACTTCAAACGTCCAACCGCCCAGTGCGATCAATTCTTTGCGGCGCGGGGAGTTGGAACCAAGAACCAGTAAAGGACGCGTGTTCACGGGGGAAATTCTAACACACCCGTATTCAGGCCCTTCATTCTCTCCATTTTTTAACCACAGGGTACGCGGAGATCACTGAGAGCATCGAAAAACCAAACACCACGGCATGAAGTCATTTTTTTCCTTTGAGTCTTTGCGCCTTCATGCTTGCAAAATATACTTTTCGCGCGCTCTGTATGCTTCGTGGGAAAGACGCGTCCGGGCGGGTATATTGCCAATCTGCTTGCCGCGTTGTACAATGCTGAAAAATTTGTCTGGACGAGGAGTCAGGTATGAAAGAGTTACAAGACCGGATTTTACGAGATGGCAAGAATCTCGGCAATGGTATTCTCAAGGTGGACAGTTTCGTCAACCACCAGGTTGATCCACTGTTGATGGACGCCTGTGGCAGGGAATTTGCGCGGCGTTTCGCGCATTTGGGCGCGACCAAAATTCTCACCGCGGAAATTTCGGGCATCGCCCCCGCGTTGACCACGGCCATTCACCTCAACCTGCCGGTGGTGTACGCCCGCAAACATAAACCGGTCACCATGCCAGACCAAGTTTACTTGACCCTCGCCCCTTCACACACCAAAGGCCGCATGGTGGAGTTGATTGTCTCGCCGGAATATCTAGCAAACGGCGAAAAGGTACTGATCATCGATGACTTCCTCGCCACCGGTGCGACCATCCTCGGCCTTGTCCGTCTGGCGGAAGCCTCCGGCTCGAAGGTGGTCGGCATCGGTGCGTTGATCGAGAAGATCTTTGAAGGCGGGCGCGCCGCGCTGGAAGTGCTGGGCATCCCAGTCGAGTCGCTGGCGTGTATCGGCTCGATGGAAGATGGGAAGATCGAATTTTGTGATTGAGGATGTTGTGGAAAGCTGCGTACACCGTTTTGCGTAAGTATTGGATGGCACGAATTGTTGGATGGATGTTTGCCCACATGAGTTTCGCCATTCCCGTAAAGCGCTTGCGAGAAACAAACTCTTTGATGGCGTTTTATCATCCCAAACCGGAATATCTTTTTCACGTGTTGATCGTTCCAAAGAAGAGCGTCGTTTCGTGAATAGACCTTGACCCAGCGGATACCACCTTTCTCACCGACCTATATTCCACTGTGCAAAGTCTTGTGCAGGAATTCAAACTCCCCGCCTATCGATTGATCGTCAACGGCGGGGAGTTTCAGGATGTG